>JBPEXR010000071.1:0-3144 GCA_052031355.1 Paracoccaceae bacterium | reverse complement strand
GTCACCACGCTCTCGGGCGGTGAAAAGCGCCGGGTCGCCCTTTGCAAGCTGCTGCTGGAAGCGCCCGACATGCTGCTGCTGGACGAGCCGACCAACCACCTCGACGCCGAGACGATCGCCTGGCTGCAGCAGCACCTGATCGACTACAAGGGCACGATCCTGATCGTCACCCACGACCGCTACTTCCTCGACGACATCACCGGCTGGATCCTGGAACTCGACCGCGGCCGCGGCATCCCCTACGAGGGCAACTACTCCTCCTGGCTGGAGCAGAAGGCCAAGCGGCTGGAGCAGGAAGCCCGCGAGGACAAGGCCAAGCAGCGCACCCTGCAGCGCGAGCTGGAATGGATGCGCCAGGGCGCCAAGGCGCGGCAGGCCAAGTCCAAGGCGCGGATCCAGGCCTATGAGCAACTCGCCAACCAGTCCGAGCGCGAGCGCGTCGGCAAGGCGCAGATCGTCATCCCCAACGGCCCGCGCCTGGGCGGCAAGGTCATCGAGGTCGAGAACCTGCGCAAGGCGATGGGCGACAAGCTGCTCATCGAGGACCTGTCCTTCAGCCTGCCGCCCGGCGGCATCGTCGGCGTGATCGGCCCGAACGGGGCCGGCAAGTCGACCCTCTTCAAGATGCTGACGGGGCAGGAGCAGCCCGATGCCGGCACCATCGAGTACGGCGACACGGTGAAGCTGTCCTACGTCGATCAGTCGCGCGATGCGCTGAACCCCGACGACACCGTCTGGGAGGCGATCTCCGGCGGGGCCGAGGTGATCGAGCTGGGCGACGCGCAGATGAACTCCCGCGCCTATTGCGGCGCCTTCAACTTCAAGGGCGGCGATCAGCAGAAGAAGGTCGGCCTTCTGTCGGGGGGCGAGCGCAACCGCGTGCACATGGCGCGGCTGCTGAAGGAGGGCGGCAACGTCCTGCTCCTCGACGAGCCGACGAACGACCTGGACGTCGAGACGTTGCGGGCGCTGGAAGACGCGCTGGTGGATTTCGCCGGCTGCGCCGTGGTCATCAGCCACGACCGTTTCTTCCTCGACCGCATCTGTACCCACATTCTTGCCTTCGAGGGCGAGGCGCATGTCGAATGGTTCCAGGGCAACTTCGAGGATTACGAGGAGGACAAGAAGCGCCGCCTCGGGGCCGATGCGCTGGAGCCCAAGCGCATCAAGCACAAGAAGTTCACCCGCTAGGGACGCCGATCAGCAGAACGCCCGGGCCGCCCCCGGGCGTTTTCGCTTTCAGCCCGCCCCTGACCCGGCCGCCTCCTGCGGCGCTTCCTGCGGCGCTTCCTGCGGCACTGGGCGCGGGCGTCCCTCGGCGTCGATGGCGACGAAGGTGAAGATCGCCTCGGTCACCTTCTCGCGCCCCGGCATCTGGCCGCGCCGGACCCAGGCCTCGATGGCGATGCCCATGGAGCTGCGCCCGACCCGTTCGATTCGTCCGTAGACGCACAGGATGTCGCCGACCTTGACCGGGCGGATGAACTTCATCGCGTCCACCGCCACCGTCGTCACCCGGCCCGCCGCCCGCTCGTTCGCGATGATGCCGGCGGCGATGTCCATCTGGCTCAGCACCCAGCCGCCGAAGATGTCGCCGTTGACGTTCACGTCCTTGGGTTGCGCCAGGGTGCGCAGGGTCAACTCGCCCTGCGGCGATTCGGCGGAACCTTGCCCGTTCGGCGCCTCCGCGCTGGCAGGGCTCCGCCCGGCGTCTTGCGCGCTGCCGTGGTTGTCTGCGGTCATCACCCTCTCCATTCTGCCCCAGATCGCAGGGACTTGCCCGGTTCGCGCCGGAACTTTCCCCGCCCCGTCATGCAAACACGGGCGGCACATCGGGCACAATCGGGCTTTTGCGGGACATTCACCCTTCCCAGGGGCCCAAATTCTGCCAGATTGGCGGTATTAACTATCCGTTAGAGATATTCGAGCACGATGACCCGGTGAAGAAGGACAGGCCCATGACCACCCTTGCACTCATTCTCGGATCGGTCGTTGGCGCCTTCGCGGCATGCCTGGCCTGGGCGCTGTTCGGCGCCGGGATGGGCGAGGTTCTGGTGCTCTACTTCGGCTCCGCCCTGGCCATGACCACCCTCGGCGCCGCCGCCGAATGGTCGCGGGGCGCGGCCTTGGGCCCGCTGCGGTAACCCCTGCCCTTCTGAAAAGCGCTGCGCAAGCCGGGTTTGCGCGCGGCTCTGCCACGGGGCTGAGTGCTCGGATACCGCCGAAACCCTCCTGAATTTTCCGATCAAGCACCGGCGGGGTGGCCCGGGATTCGCGATCGCCTGCGCGCGCCGCGCCGCCTCGCACGCGCTAAGGGGCAGAAAGCACCGGCATTTTTCCGCGCAACGCCGTTGCGCCCGGTGATGCGAGTCCCCTTGCAATTCCCGGCCGTTCCCCACATATTGCCCGGTGCGACGTTACGCTATCGACCACTGCTCCTTACGGCCAGTCCCTCGATTCCCACTGACTGCGCCGACCTGCCGCATTCCGCGGGCAGACAACTTAGGAGAACGACGATGGCAACTGGCACCGTCAAATGGTTCAACACCACCAAATGCTACGGCTTCATCGCGCCCGAGGGCGGCAGCAAGGACGTGTTCGTCCACATTTCGGCTGTCGAGCGCTCTGGCCTGACCGGCCTGGCCGACAACCAGAAAGTCACCTTCGACATCGAGCCCGGCCGTGACGGCCGCGAGTCGGCGGTGAACCTCGCCCTCGCCTAAGCGCGACGCCGAGTGATCTGGAACGGGCGCCCTTGCGGCGCCCGTTTTCGTTTGCGCCCTAGCCAGAGCCGGTCTCGCCCAGGTCGGGCAGATCGCCCAGGTCGGGCAGTTCCGGCAGATCGGCCAAGTCTGGCAGATCCGGCAGGTCCGGCAGGTCCGCCAGATCGGGCAAGTCGGACAGTTCCGAAAGCTCGGAAAGCTCCGCCGGCGCCTCCATCCCCGGCACCTCCGCCAAATCCGCCGCCCCGGTCCCGCTGACCGGGTGCATGGCACCGGGGGCGGGCACGTCTTCCGGCGTTGCTGGCAAAGCCGCCCCCTCGCCCAGTGGGCCAGCAGCCGGCACCGCCGCTGCGCCGACAGGCGCCGCTCCGCCCGGCATGTCACCGAAAATCGCGCCATCCGCCGCCGCCGCATCCGCCGC
>JBPEXR010000070.1:0-3845 GCA_052031355.1 Paracoccaceae bacterium | reverse complement strand
GAGATCTGGAACCTGGTCTTCATGCAGTACGAGCGGTTCGAGGACGGCACCCAGCGCGACCTGCCGAACCAGTCGATCGACACCGGCATGGGGATCGAGCGCGTGGCCGCCCTGCTGCAGGGCACCAATGACAATTACGCCACCGACCTGATGCGCAGCCTGATCGAGGCCAGCGCCGACGCCACCTCGACCGACCCGGACGGGCCGGGCAAGACGCACCACCGGGTGATCGCGGACCACCTGCGTTCCACCTCCTTCCTGCTGGCGGACGGGGTCATGCCCTCGAACGACGGGCGCGGCTACGTGCTGCGCCGGATCATGCGCCGCGCCATGCGCCACGCGCATCTGTTGGGCGCCAAGGACCCGCTGATGCACCGCCTGGTGCCGGCGCTGGTGCGCCAGATGGGCGCCGCCTACCCGGAGCTGGGCCAGGCGCAGGCGCTGATCGAAGAGACGCTGAAGCTGGAGGAGACGCGCTTCAAGCAGACGCTCGACCGCGGGCTGAAACTGCTGGACGACGAGCTGGCCGGCCTGCCCGAGGACGCGCCGCTGCCGGGCGAGGCGGCCTTCAAGCTATACGACACCTACGGCTTCCCGCTGGACCTGACGCAGGACGCCCTGCGCGAAAAGGGCCGCAGCGTCGACACCGCCGGCTTCGACAGCGCCATGGCCGAGCAGAAGGCCAAGGCGCGCGCCGCCTGGTCCGGCTCGGGCGAGGCTGCGGACGCGGCGATCTGGTACGACATCGCGGACGAGGCCGGCGCCACCGACTTCCTGGGCTATGACACCGAGGCGGCCGAGGGGCAGCTTCTGGCCGTGGTCCGCGACGGGGCCAAGGTGGAGAGCGCCGAGAAAGGCGAGGAGGTGCAGCTGGTCTTCAACCAGACGCCCTTCTACGCCGAGGCCGGCGGCCAGGTCGGCGACACTGGCGAGGTCCGCACCGAGACCGGCGCCGCGCAGGTCACCGACACCCGCAAGACCGCCGGTGTCTTCATCCATTTCGCCAAGGTGACCGAGGGCAAGCTGACCCCGGGCAGCGCCGCGCAGCTGACGGTGGACAACGCGCGCCGCACCGCGATCCGGGCCAACCATTCGGCCACCCACCTGCTGCACGAGGCGCTGCGCGCCGCGCTTGGCGATCACGTTTCGCAGCGCGGCTCGCTGAACGCGCACGACCGTCTGCGGTTCGACTTCAGCCATACCAAGGCGCTGAGCGAGGAAGAGCTGCGCCGTGTCGAGGACGAGGTGAACACCTTCATCCGCCAGAACCAGCCGGTCGAGACGCGGATCATGACGCCCGACGACGCCCGCGCCCTGGGGGCCCAGGCCCTGTTCGGCGAGAAATACGGCGACGAGGTGCGCGTGGTGTCGATGGGCCGCAAGGACGGCTCGGGCAAGGGCACGGACGGGACGACCTATTCGATCGAGCTGTGCGGCGGCACCCACGTGACGCGCACCGGCGATATCGGCGAATTCGTGATCCTGGGCGACAGCGCCTCCTCTGCCGGGGTGCGGCGCATCGAGGCGCTGACGGGCGAGGGCGCACGGCGCCTGGCCGCAGAACGCGCCGCGATCCTCGCCGCCGCCACGGCCGAGCTGAAGACCACGCCCGACAAGCTGGTCGAGCGCATTCGCGCCGAACAGGCGAAGGTCAAGGAGTTGAGCAACGAGGTCGCCCAGCTGCGCCGCGAGCTTGCCATGGCCGGCGGTGCGGGCCAGGGCGGGCCCGAGGTGCAGGAGGTCGGCGGGCGCAAGCTGATCGCGCAAGTGCTCTCTGGCGTGACGGGCAAGGACCTGCCGCCGCTGATCGACGAGCACAAGGCGCGGCTCGGCTCCGGCGCGGTGCTGCTGATCGCCGATGCGAACGGCAAGGCGGCCGTGGCCGCCGGCGTCACCGAGGACCTGACGGGCGAGCTGTCGGCGGTGGACCTGGTCCGCGCCGCGGTCGAGAAACTGGGCGGCAAGGGCGGCGGCGGCCGGCCCGACATGGCCCAGGGCGGCGCGAAGGGCGTTGCCAATGCACAAGAAGCGATCGAGGCCGCGCGCGCGGTCATGGGAGGATAGGATGAGCGCACTCTGGATAGCCCACGTCACCGTCACCGACGAGGAAGCCTACGGCAAATACGCCAAGCTGGCCGGCCCCGCCATCGCCAAGCACGGCGGCCACTTCCTGGCCCGCGGCGGGCGCTACGTGCAGCTCGAGGGCAAGGACCGTCCGCGCAACGTCGTGGCCAAGTTCCCCTCGGTCGAGGCGGCGGAAGGCTGCTATCACAGCCCCGAGTACCAAGAGGCGCTGAGCCACGCGCGCAACGCCTCGGAACGCGAGCTGCTGATCGTCGAGATCGAGGATTGATCGAGGCCACCGCAGCCCTTGCGGCACGACGGGCGCCCCCTCGGGCGCCCGTTTGCGTTCCGGGGTCGGCAGGTCGCGGAGTGGCGGCCGGCCATGAAAAAAGGGCGCCCCGTGGGCGCCCTTCGTTGTCGTTCAGAGGCTGCGCGCAGCCCGGGCCTTACGCGCGGCCCTTGTAGATGTCGACCAGCTGGCCCAGCATCTGCAGCGCGTCCTCGCGGCTGCGCTGGAAGGAGTTGCGGCCGATGATCGACCCGTTGCCGCCCCCGTCGCGGATCGCGCGGGCATCGTCGAAGACCGAATCCGTGCCCTTCTTCGCGCCGCCCGAGAAGACGACGATCCGCCGCCCGTCGAAGGCCGACTGCATGCAGTGGCGCACCCGGGCCGCCTGGGTGGCGACGTCGATGCCCTGCTCCTCGTAGACGGTCTTGGCCGCGCCCAGCTCCAGGTGGTCGGTCGAGAGCTTGATCTTGATGATATGCGCGCCCAGCAGCGCCGCGATCTGCGCGGCATAGGCGGCGATGTCGATGGCCGTCTCGCCCTCCTTGGAGATCGCCTCGCCCCGCGGGTAGGACCAGATGACGGTGGCGATGCCCTTGGCGGCGGCTTCCTTGCGCATCTCCACGATCTCCTCGAACATGTCGAGCGCGCAGTCCGAGCCGGGGTAGATGGTGAAGCCGATGGCCGAGCAGCCGAGGCGCAGCGCATCGTCCACGCTGGCGGTCACCGCCTGGTTCTTGCCCGCGGTGCCCGACATCAGCGAGTTGGCGCTGTTGCACTTCAGGATCGTCGGGATCTGGCCGGCGAACGTGTCGGCCCCGGCCTCGATCATGCCCAGCGGCGCGGCATAGGCGTTCAGGCCCGCGTCGATCGCCAGGCGGTAGTGGTAATGCGGGTCGTACCCGGCCGGGTTCGGCGCGAAGCTGCGCGCCGGGCCATGCTCGAACCCCTGGTCGACCGGCAGGATGATCATCTTGCCGGTGCCGCCCAGCTTGCCGGTCATCAGCATGCGGTTGAGGTTCGCCTTCACGCCGGGCGTCTCGCCCTCGTAGTTCGCCAGGATCTTCTGCACGACCTTGGTGCTTTTCATCGGACCGTCCCTTTCGTGGTGTTTGGGCAAGGGAATAGGCGGCGCGGGCGGGCGATGCAATCTGTGCGAACGCTAACAGCGGGGATTGGTGGGGGGATCTGCGGTGAGCGGCTTTGGCGGGCGCCGCGCTTGCGGCGCGCGGGAGGAGGGGGCTGTCTGCCCCCTCTGGCGCCTGCGGCGCCATTCACCCCCGAGAGTATTTGGGGCGAGATGAAGGGGATCGCCGGGCGGTGGGAGGCCGCCCTTCCGCGCTTACCGCCGGGCCAGCATGCGGCCGGCGAGGCGGGCGGCCAGGGGGCGGGGCAGCAGGCGCGTGGCCAGGGCGGCGGTGCGGTTCATTCCGCCCGGCACGCAGACGCGCATGCCGGCGTTCACGGCGTCCCAGCCGGCGCGGGCGACGGGGGC
>JBPEXR010000007.1:0-3330 GCA_052031355.1 Paracoccaceae bacterium | reverse complement strand
CTGGTGGGCGGCGTCGCGCTGTCGGCGCAGCAGGTCATGTCACGCTCCGGCGCGCTGTCGGAAAAACTGCAGGAGGTGCTGCCGATGCTGGGGGCGGAGGCCGCGCAGGGCAGCGGCGATTCCGCCGGGGGTGCGCAGCCGGACGCGGCCGAGGGCACCGGCGAAGGCACGGGCGGGGGCGCGGGCGGTGGCGCGGGCGGTGGCGCAACTGGCGGCGCGCAGACCGAGGGCGGCGCGCCCGCCGGCGACCAGCCCGCCGCCGCGGCGCAGGACCCGGCCGAGGCCGCCCGCGAGGGCAAGCGCAACAGCCCGGCCAGCGCCGCGCATTCCTCCTCCGATCTGGCATTCATCGGCGCGCTGGGGGGCACCGGCGGCGCCTTCGGCGGCTTCATCGTAGAGAAGGCGCGCACCGCGGCCGAGGCGGTGGCCAATTCACTGGGCGCGCTGGTCGCCTCGACGGTGATCGTCTTCTTCCTGATCCTTCTGATGCTGACCGAAGCGCGCGACTTCGAGGCCAAGCTGGAGAACCTGCTGCCGCGCAAGCACTGCGCCGTCTGGCTGCACGCAGTCACCACCACCTCGCACCGGCTGCGGCGCTACCTGGCGGTGCGCACCCTCGTCGGCTTTCTGACGGCGCTGGCCTATGCGGTCTGGCTGTGGATCTTCGATGTCGACCTGATCCTGGTCTGGGCGCTGCTGGTCTTCCTGCTGAACTACATTCCCAACGTCGGCAGCCTGGTCGGGGGGATGCTCCCGGTGGCCTATGTCTTCCTGACCCGCGACCCCTGGACCGGCTTCCTTGTCGGCTCCGGCATCTTCGTGATCGAGCAGGTCATGGGCAATTACGTCGATCCCAAGCTGCAGGGGCGCAGCATCGCCCTGTCGCCGACGGTGATCCTGGTGGTGCTGCTGTTCTGGAGCTGGCTCTGGGGCGTGGCGGGCGCGCTGCTGGCGGTGCCGATGACGGTGGCCTTCGTCATCATCTGTGCCCACGTGGACCGGCTGCAGCCCATCGCCATCGCGCTGAGCAACCGCCGCAGCCGGGCAGAGATCGGCGCCATCCGGGACTGAGGAAGGCGCCCCCACCGCCGTAAGCGCCCCCCAAACGACAACGGCCCCGCCGGGGGGCGGGGCCGTCTGAAACTCGCGCAGCGCCCGGTGGGGCGCCGGCCCTTACTGGGCTTCCTTGATGAACTTGACCGCGTCGCCGAAGGTCTGGATCGTCTCGGCCGCGTCGTCCGGGATCTCGATGCCGAACTCTTCCTCGAAGGCCATGACCAGCTCGACGGTGTCGAGGCTGTCGGCGCCGAGATCGTCGATGAAGGAGGCGTTCTCGGTCACCTTGTCCTCTTCAACGCCCAGGTGCTCCACCACGATTTTCTTCACGCGCTCTTCGACGTCGCTCATCTTAGCTTCCTCATTCACTATCGGACTTCTCGCCCGGTTTCTGCCCTTGCCCCCTTGCGGGGTGGCCTATGGTTGCCCTCGCGGGCGGCTCCGCTCCCCGCCGAGGCGGGTTCGGCCGAAAAGCCAACGGCCCCCCGGCGAAATCTGCGCCGCTATAGCATATGCGGCGACATTGGCAAACGCTTTCGCGCCCGGCCCCGGACAGCCGCCGGAGGCCGCGCCGTGCCGGTCCCGAAGGCCCGGGCGCGGCGCGCCATGGGTCACACCATGGCCATCCCGCCGTTCACATGCAAGGTGGTGCCGGTGACATAGGCGGCCTCGGGCGCGGCAAGGTAGAGCACCGCGGCGGCGATCTCCTCGGGCGTGCCCATGCGGCCGGCGGGCACCCCGTCCAGGATGCCCTTGCGCTGATCCTCGGTCAGTTTCTCGGTCATCGCGGTCTCGATGAAGCCCGGCGCCACGGCGTTGACGGTGATGCCGCGGCTGGCGACCTCGTAGGCGAGGCTCTTGGACATGCCGACCATGCCGGCCTTGGCAGCGGCATAGTTGCCCTGCCCCGGGTTGCCGACCGCGCCGACCACCGAGGAGATGTTGATGATGCGGCCCCAGCGCGCCTTCATCATGCCGCGCAGCACGCCGCGGCACAGCCGGAAGGTGGCCGTCAGGTTCACGTCCAGCACGCTTTGCCATTCCTCGTCCGACAAGCGCATGAAGAGGTTGTCGCGGGTGATCCCGGCGTTGTTCACCAGGATGTCGACGCCGCCCATCGCCTCGGCCGCCTGCTTGGGCAGCGCGTTCACCGCCTCGGCGTCCGAGAGGTTGCAGGGCAGCACATGGGCCCGCTCGCCCAGTTCCTCGGCCAGCGCCTGCAGCGGCGCCTCGCGGGTGCCGCTGAGGCCGACGGTGGCGCCGGCAGCGTGCAGGCGGCGGGCGATCTCGCCGCCGATGCCGCCCGAGGCCCCGGTGATGAGGGCGCGTTTTCCGGTCAGATCAAACATCATTCGTCCTTTGCATATCTTGGCGGTCGCGGTGCCCGTCCCCCGCTGCGCGCGGGACGGGCGGGCGGCGGGCCTCAGCCCTGCAGGCTTTCGGCGGCCTGGCGCACCTCGTCCGGGGTGCCGATGGTGCGGGTGGCAAGGCTGCGGTCGATGCGCCGGATCATCCCCGACAGCGCCTTGCCGGCGCCCACTTCCCAGACCTCGGTCACGCCTTCGGCGGCCATCGACTGGACCGACTCGCGCCAGCGGACAGAACCGGTGACCTGTTCGACCAGCTTGGCGCGGATCTCGTCCGGGGCGCTTTGCGGCGCGGCGGTCACGTTGGCGATCAGCGGCACCTGCGGGGCGCGGATCTCCACCCCCTCCAGCGCCTCGGCCATGGCGCGGGCCGCGGGCTCCATCAGGGCGCAATGGAAAGGCGCGCTGACCGGCAGCAGAACCGCGCGCTTGGCGCCCTTTTCCTTGGCGATCTCCACCGCCCGCTCCACCGCGGCCTTGTGGCCGGAGACGACCACCTGCCCGGGATCGTTGTCGTTGGCGGCCTGGCAGACCTCGCCCTGCGCGGCCTCCTCGGCCACCGCCTGCGCGGCGGCGAAGTCGAGACCCAGAAGCGCGGCCATCGCGCCCTCGCCCACCGGCACCGCCTGCTGCATGGCGCGGCCGCGGATGCGCAGAAGGCGCGCGGTGTCCGAGACGCTCAGCGCGCCGGCGGCGGCCAGGGCGGAGTATTCGCCCAGCGAATGGCCGGCGACGAAGGCCGCGGCCTGCGCCAGCTCGACGCCCTCGGCCTCCAGCGCGCGCAGGGCGGCCAGCGAGGTCGCCATCAGCGCCGGTTGCGCGTTCTCGGTCAGGGTCAGCTCGTCCTGGCTGCCCTCCCAGATCAGCGCGCTCAGCTTCTGGTCCAGCGCGTCGTCCACCTCGTCGA
>JBPEXR010000069.1:0-5192 GCA_052031355.1 Paracoccaceae bacterium | reverse complement strand
AGAACAGCATCGGCAGGAAGGCGCAGAGGGTCGTCGCGGTGGAGCTGACGATGGGCCAGAACATGCGCTTGGCCGCCTCGACATAGGCGTGCATCGGGCCGGTGCCCTCGGAGATGCGCTTGTCGGCGTATTCGACCACCACGATGGCGCCGTCGACCAGCATGCCGACCGCCAGGATAAGCCCGAACATCACGATGTTGGAGATGGTCACGTCCATCACGGCGAACAGCGCGAAGCACAAAAGGAACGAGGTGGGAATGGCAAAGCCCATCAGCAGCGCCGCGCGCGAGCCAAGCGCGCCCAGCACCACGATCATCACCAGCGCGATCGCCGTCAGCACCGAGCCTTCCAGCTGGCTGACCATCGAGCCGACGATGCGGCTTTGATCGTTCGAGGTGCCGACCTGCACCGCGGCCTTCAGCTCCTCCGGCCAGCTTTCGGCGGCGGCGGCGACCTCGGCCTTCACCGCCTCGGCGGTGTCGATCAGGTTGAAACCCTTGCGCTTGACCACCTGCAGCGCGACCGTGCTTTCGCCGTTGAACCGGGCGGTGGAGGTGCGATCCTCGAAGGTCAGGTTGATCCGCGCCAGATCGCCCAGCGTCACCACCCGGTCGCCGTTGGTCTTGACCGGCAGGTCGTAGACGTCGCGCGCCTCGTCGAAGCTGGAGGGGATCTTGACCGCGAAGCTGCCCTGGGCGCTGTCGATCTCGCCCGCGGCGATCAGCTGGTTGTTGTTGCGCACCACGTTGATCAGCTCGCCCGCGGTGACGTTGTAGGCCTCCAGCCGCAGCGGGTCGATCAGCACCTCCAGCATCTCGTCGCGGTTTCCGGCGATGCCGGCCTCCAGCACCGCGTCCATCCCCTCGATCCGGTCCTGCAGGTCGCGGGCGACACGCGCCATCGTGCGCTCCGGCACCGGGCCGGTCAGGTTGACGATGATGATCGGGAATTCGGAGAAGTTGATCTCGTTGATCGAATATTTCTCGGCCCCGTCGGGAAACTCGGCCTCGGCCGCGTTCATGGCGTCGCGTACGTCGGCCATGATCTTGGTCTTGTCCCAGCCGAACTCGAACTCCAGCGCCAGGCCGGCATAGCCTTCGGCCGCGGTGCCCGACATGGTCTTCAGCCCGTCGAGGTCCGCAAGCTCCGCCTCCATCGGCTTGACCAGCAGCGTCTCGGCGTCCTCGGCGGAAATGCCGGGGAAGGGGACCGAGACGAAGAGCGCCGGGATCTCGATGTCCGGCTCGCCTTCCTTGGGCAGGGCGTAATAGGAAAAGCCCCCGGCCAGCAGGCTGAGGGCGATGAAGGCCAGCACCATCCGCGCACGGGAGGCGGCCCAGTCGACCAGGCCGGTCATTGCGTCACCTCCCGGTAACTGGGCGCGACGCGCACGCCCTCGGTCACGTATTCCTGGCCGACGACGATCACCTCGGCCTCCTTCGGCAGCCCGGCCAGCCAGACGCCGCGGGCGGTGTCGCGCAGCAGCTCCACCGGGGCGAAGGTCACGCGGTTCTCCTCGGCCACCAGGCGCACGCCCAGCACGCCTTCATCGTTCAGCGTCAGGGCCGATTGCGGCAGGAGGTGCGCATTCGCCCCGTCGGCGGCGATCATGATCTCGGCGGTCTGGCCGTCGCGGATGGCGTAGGAGGCGTTGGGCACCTCGACCTCCACCCGGAAGGTGCGCGTCAGCGGATCGGCCGAGCGCGACAGGAAGGTCACGCGGCCCTGCAGCTCCCCGCCGCCGGCGGCCAGGACGGCGCGGGCGCGGGCCCCGACCTCGACGCGGTTCACTTCCGTTTCGGGGACGTAGCCGACGACCTTGATCGGGTCGAGCTGGATCACCGTCGCGCAGACCGCGCCCGAGGGGCCATTGGCCTGCAGCAGGCTGCCCAGCTCGGCCGTGTCGGATTCCAGCAGCCCCTCGAAGGGCGCGGTGATGACCAGGCGGTCGATCTCCCGCTGGGCGGCGGCGACGGCGGCCTCGGCCGACTGGATGCCCGCGCGGGCGCTTTCCAGTTGCGAGCGGGCCGATTGCACCGCCGCCTCGCCGGCGCGCACCGCCGCCTGGGTGGAGGCGACGCGGGTGTCGCTGGCAAAGCCGCCCTCGGAAAGCTTCGAGGCGGCGTTGTTGTTGATCTTGGCCTCTTCGAGGCGGGATTTCGCCTCCTCCAGCCGGGCTTCGGCCTCGGGGACGCGGGCGCGCGCCTCGGCGAGCCGGGCCTCGGCCTCGGCCAGTTGCACCTCGCGGGTGCCGGGATCGAGCTCGCACAGGGTCTCGCC
The DNA here is from genome assembly GCA_052031355.1 of Paracoccaceae bacterium. Taxonomy (GTDB): domain Bacteria; phylum Pseudomonadota; class Alphaproteobacteria; order Rhodobacterales; family Rhodobacteraceae; genus JBPEXR01. Next base: position 2,912 of record JBPEXR010000069.1, on the reverse strand, counting down.
GGCCTCGACGAAGGCGCCCTTGCGCAGCGGCTCGGAGATGACGCGGCCGGTCGTCTCGGCCTGCACGTCAACCTCGCGCGCCGCCTCGGTCTGGCCGCGCAGCACCACGGCGCTGTCGATCACCTGCGCGCGGCTGCGCTGCACGACGACCTTCACCGGGCGCTCGGCATCCTCGGCCTCGGCAGCCTCGACGGGGGCGTCCGGCGTCTCCTCCTCGCCCAGCGGGGTCGCGGCCTCGGCGGCCTGGCTCAGCGTCTCGGGCGCGCCGCTGGGGGGTGCGCCGCCGGTTTCCGGGCCGTCCAGCAGGTCCGCGGTGTCGATCCGCCCCGAGGTCACGAAGCCCGTCAGCACGTCCCGTTCAAGGATGAGCAGGTACAATACAGCCGTCACCAGAAGGGCGGTGATCACGGGGACGATGCGCATGGTTGGCCTTTCGAAGGAAATGCTGCGGCGCAGCCGCTTGAAATGGTTTGCGCTTTTCTGCCCAAGGCGGCCCGCTTTGCGCAAGTCTAAACTGACCGGTTCAAATTTAGGCCACACGGGGGTGTCCCGCAAGCCGCGCGCGTATTTGTCACGGGCTTGGCACTTCAGCCGGGCCGCGATATGCAAAGGCAAATCATCAGGGGTGCGCGCGTGAGCAATACCGACAGTTTCATCGACGAAGTCACCGAGGAGGTCCGCCGCGACCGCCTGTACGGCTATTTGCGCCGCTATGGCTGGATCGCCGTGCTGGCGGTGGTGCTGATCGTGGGCGGGGCCGCCTGGAACGAATGGCGCAAGGCGCAAGCCCAGGCCGAGGCGCGCGCGCTGGGCGACGGCGTGCTGGCCGCGCTGGAAGCCGAGGAGGGCGCCGCCCGGGCCGAGGCGCTGGGCCAGCTGGCCCCCGGCAGTGCCGATGCCGCCGCGCTGGTCACCCTGCTGCGCGCTGCCGAGTTGGGCGAGGCCGGCGAGACCGAGGCGGCGGTCGAGCTGCTGGACAGCGTCGCCACCGACGGCGCGGTCAGCCAGGTCTACCGCGACATGGCCGGTTTCAAGGCGCTGCTGCATGGCAGCCAGACGCTGGAGCCCGCCGCCCGCCGCCAGGGGTTCGAGGCCATGGCCGCCCCCGGCAACCCGATGCGCCTGCTGGCCGAAGAGCAGCTTGCCCTGATCGACCTGGAGACCGGCGACCGCGAGGCGGCGCTGGCCCGGCTGAACGCCATCCTGGAGGATGCCGAGGCCACGGCGGGCTTGCGTCAGCGCGCATCGCAGTTGATTGTGGCGCTGGGCGGCAGCCTGGACGCCGAGGCCGAGGGCTGAAGCCGACCGAAGCCATTGCCCGCGGCCCCCGGGGCCGCCCGGGCCAAGCCAGGCGCCCCCGCGGCGCGTCAGCAAAGGCGCCCCGCGCGGCGCGGCAAATGATGGGGACAGGGGTTTGAACCGACGTTTCGCGACATCCGTGCTGGCTGCCGGCACCCTGCTGGCCGCCTGTTCGGAGCCAGAAACCTACCTGCCGGGCGAGCGGCTGGAGCCGCGCGCCGTTCTGGAAGGCCCGCGCGCCGCCGGCGCCGGCGAGGCGCCGCTGGGCGCGCGCCCGATCGCACTGCCGCCGCAGCGCCGCAACGCCGACTGGGCACAGGCGCATGGGACGCCGGGGCTGCGGGTGGACCACGCCGCGCTCTCGGCCGCGCCGCAGCTGGCCTTCGCGGCCGATATCGGCGCCGGCGACAGCAAGCGGCTGCGCATCAGCGCCGATCCGGTCGTCGCGGGCGGGCGTATCTTCACGCTGGACGCCTCGGCGCAGGTGGCGGCCACCTCGACCGCGGGGCAGACCCTCTGGACGCGCAGCCTCGTGCCGCTGCGCGACAACGCGGGCGAGGCGTCGGGCGGCGGGCTGGCCTTCGGCGGCGGCGCGGTATTCGTCAGCTCCGGCTTCGGCACGCTGACGGCGCTGGACCCCGCCAGCGGCGCCATCCTGTGGGAGCAGGACCTGGGCGCGCCGGGCACCGGCACGCCGGCCTACCGCGACGGGCTGGTCTACGTCGTCTCGGGCGATACCACCGCCTGGGCGATCGAGGCCGCCACCGGGCGCGTGCGCTGGCAGATCGACGCGGCCTCGGACATCAACAACATCTACGGCGGTCCGGCGCCCGCCTTCACCGATGACCTGGCGATCTTCGCCTATGGCTCGGGCGAGGTGCAGGGCGTCTTCCGCCAGGGCGGGTTGCAGCTGTGGTCCGCGGCGGTGCTGGGCCGGCGGCCCGGGCGCGCCGCGGCCTTCGTCGGCGATATCACCGGCGCGCCGGTGGTGGCCGGCGGCCGCGTCTACGTCGGCAACCATTCGGGCCGGCTGGTCGCGCTGAACGCCGGCAGCGGCGAGCGTGTCTGGACCGCAAAGGAAGGCACTTTCGGGCCGGTCTGGCCGGCGGGGGATTCGGTCTTCGCCATCTCCGACCGCAACGCGCTGCTGCGGCTCGACGCGGCCTCGGGCGCGCTGCTGTGGTCGGTGGAACTGCCCGGCTTCGTCACCCCGAACCCCAAGAAAGCGGCCGAGATCCACGCCCATTACGGCCCCGTTCTGGCGGGCGGGCGGCTTTGGGTCGCCTCCTCCGACGGGGTGCTGCGCGGCTTCGATCCGGCCTCGGGCGCGCTGGCGGCGCAGGCGCCGATCCCCGGCGGGGCCAGCACCGCGCCGGTGGTGGCGGGCGGCACGCTCTACCTCGTGTCCAAGGAAGGGCGGCTGCTGGCCTACCGTTGAGGCTTTCAAGCCCGGCTGAAATGCGCTAAAGCCCCGGCCTTGATCGATCGGAGCGTTACATGACCTTCTCCCTCGCCATCGTGGGCCGGCCCAACGTGGGCAAGTCCACGCTGTTCAACCGCCTTGTCGGCAAGCGCCTGGCGCTGGTGGACGACCAGCCCGGCGTCACCCGCGA
>JBPEXR010000068.1:0-5290 GCA_052031355.1 Paracoccaceae bacterium | reverse complement strand
TCCAGCAGGCGGATATGCTCCAGCCCGCTTTCGACCATCGCCTCGGGGCAAGGTTCGCCATATTTTTCAAGCAGATGCCGCTCAAGGCTGCCGGCGTTCACGCCGATGCGCATGGAGCATCCGTGATCCTTGGCCGCGGCGATCACCTCGCGCACGCGGCGCTCGTCGCCGATATTGCCGGGGTTGATGCGCAGGCAGGCGGCGCCCGCCTCGGCCGCCTCGATCCCGCGGCGGTAGTGGAAGTGGATGTCGGCGACGATGGGCACCGGGCTTTCGCGCACGATCTCCTTCAGCGCCTTGGCGGAGGCTTCGTCCGGCACCGAGACGCGCACGATGTCGGCGCCCGCTTCGGCCGCGGCCTGGACCTGCGCCACCGTGGCGGCGACATCGGTCGTCGCGGTGTTGGTCATCGTCTGGACCGAGATCGGCGCATCGCCCCCCACCGGGACCGAGCCGACGTGGATCTGGCGCGACTTGCGCCGTTCGATGCTGCGCCAGGGGCGGATCGGATTATGGCTCATGCGGGCCTCTTGGTGCTTGGGGGCCGAAGGGCGTGCCGGGAGGCGGCCCGGATCGGCCACCCTGCCCCGTCAGATAAGCCCCTGCGGCGGCAATCGCAATGCGGCGGATTGGGACGGGCCGGAAGCGGCGGTGCGCCGCGGGCCTTCCAGGTGGCCGGGGCGCAGGGCCGCGTCAGTCGGCGGGCGCGTCCTCGGACTGCTGCGCCTGGGCCAGGGCCACGATCTTCGCCGCCTCGGGGTCCTGCTTGAGGTCCGCGACCTGGAAGCGCTCGCGGATCAGTTCTTCCGACAGGGCGATGTTCTTGGCCGTGTTGGTGCCGCTGCCGGCGGGGCCGTAAAGCTCCCCGTTGACGTCGAAGTAGAGCGAGCCGGACATGCCGGCGCGCAGGGTCGGCGGCTCCTCGGTCTGTGGCAGCACGTATTCCTCGCCCGCGTCGAGGATCTTCTCGAAGATCACGCTGCCATCGGCGGCGCGCACCCGCACCCAGGCCGGGCGCACGGCGAACAGCGCCACCTTCGGCGGCGTTTCCTCGACCACCTGCGGCACGGTCAGGGGCGGTGCGCCCTCGGGGGCGGCGATCTCGGCGGTCATGGTCGAAGCGGGCGGCACGTCGATCACCCGCTCGCGCGCGAAGGAACCGATGGTCGCCGGGTCCAGCGTCGAAATCGGCGCGTCGCGCGCCACCAGCACCGGAACGTCCAGCGCCTGCGGTCGGTAAAGGCGGTCCAGCGCCTCGTTCGCCTCGGCCCCGGCGGTCATCGGGCCCGGGCCCTCGCCGCCGGCGTCGCTGTCGCCGGAGGGGCGCGCGGCCTGCAGCGGGTCGAGGTCCGACAGGACGATCGGCGTCTGGTCCACCGGCGCCAGCTGCACCCGCTGGATTTCCTTCAGCACCGAAAAGCCGCCGAACCCGATGGCGCCGATCAGCGCCAGCAGCACCAGGGCCGAGCCTATCGCCCCCGGCTCGACCCGCGACAGGAAGGAATCGCTGCCCGGCGCAAAGGGGGTGGAGGGCTGCACGAAGGGATCGCGCACCGCGGCGGCCGCCGGCGCGGCCTTGGCGCTGCGCGCGGCGGGCGCGCCTTCGCGCTTCGCCGAGGCGCGCTGCGACATGCCATGCGCGGTGGAAAACCCGCTTTCGCGGCAGAAAACCTCGAAGGTCTTGTCGGGGTCCATCCCAAGGTAGCGCGCGTAGGAGCGCACGTAGCCGGCGATGAAGCCCGGTGTGTCGAAGGCAGAGGGGTCGGCGTTCTCGATCGCGGCGATATAGGCTGCCTTGATCCGCAGTTCGCGCTGCACGTCGAGCAGGGATTTGCCCATGGTCGCGCGCTCGCCGCGCATCACGTCGCCGAGTTTCAGGTCGAAGTCGTCGAAACCCTTCGGCTCGACCTCCGGCTCATGGTCCTTGCGGGAATTCCTGCGCCCGATCATTCAGCCTGCCCCGTGTTCCCTCGCGACCGCGTCGCCCCCACTCGATTCCATCGAGTCGCGCGGTTTGTTTCCGCAAACATAACACAGCGCAAGATTGTTTACAGGTTTTGCGGTGTTAACCGGTCAAATCGGCACGATTCAGCGCACAATGCGACCAGAGGGCATCCATTGCCTTGACGAGCGCGTCCAATTCACGGGGGCCATGCACCGGCGAGGGCGTGAACCGCAACCGTTCGGTGCCGCGCGGCACGGTGGGGAAATTGATCGGCTGCACGTAGATGCCATGATTCTCCAGCAGCATGTCGGACAACTTCTTGGTGTGCACCGGATCGCCCACCATCACCGGCACGATGTGGCTGCCGTGATCGATGATCGGCAGGCCCAGCCCCTTGAGGCGCGTCTTCAGGATCTTCGCCTGGGTCTGGTGCTGTTCGCGCAGGGTGCGGTCGGTCTTCAGATGCGCGACGCTGGCCGCCGCGCCCGCCGCCACCGCCGGCGGCAGCGAGGTGGTGAAGATGAAGCCCGGCGCATAGCTGCGGATGGCGTCGCACATCTTGTGGCTGGCGGCGATGTAGCCGCCCATCACGCCATAGGCCTTGGCCAGGGTGCCGTTGATGATGTCCAGCCGGTGCATCAGGCGGTCCCGCTCGGCCACGCCGGCGCCGCGCGGGCCGTACATGCCCACCGCGTGCACCTCGTCGATATAGGTGAGCGCGCCGAATTCGTCCGCCAGGTCGCAGATCTCCTCGATCGGGCCGAAATCGCCATCCATGGAGTAGATCGATTCGAAGGCGATCAGCTTCGGCGCCGCCGGGTCGTCCGCCTCCAGCAACTCGCGCAGGTGCGCCACGTCGTTGTGCCGGAAGATGCGCTTCGCCCCGCCATTGCGGCGCACGCCCTCGATCATGCTGGCGTGGTTCAGCGCGTCGGAATAGATGATCAGCCCCGGAAACAGCTTCGGCAGCGTCGAAAGCGTCGCGTCATTGGCGATATAGGCGCTGGTGAAAAGCAGCGCCGATTCCTTGCCGTGCAGGTCCGCCAGCTCCGCCTCCAGGCGCTTGTGGTAGACCGTGGTGCCGGAGATGTTGCGCGTCCCGCCGGAGCCCGCGCCGGTGGCGTCAATCGCCTCGTGCATCGCAGCCAGGACGGCCGGGTGCTGCCCCATGCCGAGGTAGTCGTTGCCGCACCAGACGGTGATCGGCCGCTCGGTCCCGTCGGGCCGGCGCCAGGTGGCGTGCGGGAAGGCGCCCTGCTTGCGCTCGATATCGATGAAGGTGCGATAGCGCCCTTCGGCGTGCAGCCGGTCGATGGCCTGATCGAGTTGACGGTCGAAATCCACCGGCATCTCCTTTCGCGGGTCGTGTCGGCAGCGCGGGGCGCGGCGCGGGTCAGAAGTCGCCTCCCGTTATAGGCCCGGGGGGACCACCGCAACAGGCTACAATTTGCCGCGCTTCTGGAAAACCCCCTGCGCGCTGGCGGTGAGGGCGCCCCGCCTGGCCCCTCCTCCCTGCCCCTCTCATCCGCTGGACACCGCCCGCCCCCTTGATAGGCTGCGCCCAAACCGAATGAAGGAGAGCGTTATGACGCTGAACGCCGTGCTGGAGCGTATCGATTCCGACCTCGATGGCGCCATCGACCGACTGATGGGCCTGCTGGAGATTCCCTCCATTTCCACCGACCCGGCCTACAAGGCCGACTGCGACCGCGCGGCCGACTGGTTGGTCGAAGACCTGCGCAGCCTCGGCGCCCAGGCCGAGAAGCGCGAGACCCCCGGCCATCCGATGGTCGTCGGCCATGTCGAGGGCGACGGCCCGCACCTGATGTTCTACGGCCATTACGACGTGCAGCCGGTCGACCCGCTGGAACTGTGGCACCGCGACCCCTTCGACCCGGCGATCGAGGAGACGGATCAGGGCCGCGTCATCCGCGGGCGCGGCGCCTCGGACGACAAGGGTCAGCTGATGACCTTCGTCGAGGCCTGCCGCGCCTGGAAGGCCGAGCATGGCACGCTGCCCTGCCGCATCACCTTCTTCTTCGAGGGCGAGGAGGAAAGCGGCTCGCCCAGCCTGGTGCCCTTCCTCGAGGCGCACCGCGAGGAGCTGCAGGCCGCCGACCTGGTGCTGATCTGCGATACCGCCATGGTCGCCCCCGGCGTGCCCTCCATCGCCAGCCAGCTGCGCGGCATGCTGAAGGAGGAGTTCACCCTCCACGGCCCCAAGATGGACCTGCACTCGGGCCACTACGGCGGCCCGGCGCTGAACCCGCTGCGCGAGATCTCCAAGATCGTCGCCTCCTTCCATGACGAGAATGGCCGCGTCGCCGTCGAAGGGTTCTACGAGGGCGTGCACGACGTGCCGGCCGACATCCTGCGCCAGTGGGAGGGCTGCGGCTTCGACGAGAAGGAATACCTTGAAAGCGTCGGGATGAGCCGCCCGCACGGGGAGGAAGGCCTCAGCGCGCTGGTCCAGCAATGGGCCCGCCCGACGCTGGAGATCAACGGCATGTGGGGCGGCTATACCGGCGCCGGCTCCAAGACGGTCATCCCGGCCGAGGCGCATTGCAAGATCACCTGCCGCCTCGTCGGCGACCAGGACCCGGCCCATGTCCGCGCCGCGCTGCGCGCCCACGTCGAGGCGCGCCTGCCCGTCGACGCGCGGATCACCTGGAACAACGACATCGACGGCTCGCGCGCCGCGGTGATGAACACCGACCGCCCCGAGTTCGAGGCCGCCCGCCGCGCCCTTTCCGACGAATGGAACCGCGAGGCGGTCTTCGCCGGCATGGGCGGGTCGATCCCCATCGCTGGGCTCTTCAAGGAGATGCTGGGCCTCGATTCCATGCTCATCGGCTTCGCGCAGGAGGATGACCGCATCCATTCCCCGAACGAGAAGTACAACGTCGAGAGCTTCCACCGCGGCATGCGCTCCTGGGCGCGGGTGCTGGACGCGCTGACGAAGGCCGGCTGAAGCGATGGCCGGCGCGGCGGAGGGGGCTGACGGGGCAAACGGGACCGACGAGGCCGGCGGGGCGGACCGGTCGGACATTCCCGGCTTCACCGCCCGGCGCGCCCGCCTGGGCGATGTCTCCATCGCCTACGAGGTGGGCGGTGCCGGCCCGCCCCTTCTGCTGCTGCACGGCTTTCCCCAGACCCGGGCCATGTGGCGCGAGATCGCCCCCGCCCTCGCCCGAAGCTTTCGGGTCATCGCCCCGGACCTGCGCGGCTACGGCGCCTCGGACAAACCCCGCGGCGTGCAGAACTACAGCTTCCGCGCCATGGCCGGGGACATGCGCGCGCTGATGGCGCACGAGGGCGCGCCGCGCTTCCACCTTGTCGGGCACG
>JBPEXR010000067.1:0-5803 GCA_052031355.1 Paracoccaceae bacterium | reverse complement strand
GCTTCGGGCCGGGCGAAGGCCTGCCCGGCCGGGCCTGGGCCGCGCGCCGGATCGTCGTCAGCGACGATCTGGCCGCGGACGAGGCCTTCGTGCGGCGCGACACCTTCCTGTCCTGCGGTCTGACCCGTGGCATCGCCCTGCCCGTCCTGCGCGAGGGGCGCGTCGAGGCGGTGCTGGAGTTCTACGGCCGCAGCGGCGGGCGCACCGACGAGAAATTGCTGCAGCTGATGGAGACGGTGGGCAGCCAGATCGGCCTGGCGATCCAGCGCAAGGAGGCCGCCGAACAGCGCGAGGTGGTGCGCCGCGAGATGGCGCACCGCGCCAGCAACAGCCTGGCGCTGGTCTCGGCCATCTTCCGCGGCAGCCTGCGCAACACCTCGGACCCCGAGAAGCTGGAATCGGTCTTCCTGGGCCATCTGCAGAACCTGTCGAAGGCCACCCGCCTGTCGCTGGGCGCGCCGGGCGAGCGCATGGCGCTGGACGACGTGCTGCGCGACGCCCTGGCGCTGGCCCCGGCCTCCGATCGCGTGCGCGTCGAGGGGCCGGACCTGGTGCTGCGCGCCGAGGCGGTGATGCCGCTGTCGCTGATCGTGCACGAACTGACGGCCAACGCGCTGAAATACGGCGCCTTTGCCAACGGCGGCGGGCTGCACATCGCGCTGCGCCCGGAGGGGGCCAAGGCCTGGCGGCTGGACTGGGTGGAGACGCGCGGCACCGCCGCCCCGACCAACGCACCCGGCCGCCCCGGGACCGGCGGCGCCGAGGATGCCGAGGACCTGCGCCTGCGCCAGGGCCGCGCGGGTGATGCGGCGCAGGGCAGCCGCGGCGGTTATGGCCAGGTGCTGATCGACACGATGCTGGAAGGCAAGCTGCGCGGCCGGATGGCGCGGGAGCTGACGCCGCAGGGCCTGCGCCTGTCGCTGATCCTGCCGGCCGCCTGTTTCCTCCCCGAGGGGGACGGCGCCGAAGGGGCCGGTCAACCGGACGAGCGATCCGCCCCGATCACCCGCGCCGGCGAATAATCCGCGGCGCAGGTGCGCGGCACTGGCACGCCGCCCCGCCTGTTGCCTCAGGTGCGGGCGGCCAGCGCCTCGGCCAGCAGGGCCTGCACCTCGCCCGGCGGGACCGCGTCGGTGACGAAGGCCGCGCCGATCCCCCGCGCCAGGATGAAGCGGATGCGCCCGTCGAGCACCTTCTTGTCCTGCGCCATCAGCGCCATCAGCCCCTCGGCATCGGGCAGATCGCCCTGGATGTCCCGCAGGTCGCGCTTCATCCCCATGGCGGCCAGGTGGGCGCGCAGGCGGCTTGGCTCTTCCTGCGGGCAAAGGCCCAGGCGGGCGGAAAGCTCGAACGCCAGGGCGCAGCCGATCGCCACGCCTTCGCCGTGCAGCAGGCGGTCCGAATAGCCGGTGGCCGCCTCCAGCGCGTGGCCGAAGGTATGGCCCAGGTTCAGCAGCGCGCGCTCGCCCTGCTCGGTCTCGTCGCGGGCGACGATCTCGGCCTTCATGCGGCAGGAACGGGCCACCGCCTCGATCCGCGCGGCAGCATCACCCCGGGCCATCGCCGGGCCGTGCGCCTCCAGCCAGGCGAAGAAGTCGGCATCGCCCAGAAGCCCGTATTTCACCACCTCGCCGTAGCCGGCCAGGAAGTCGCGCGGCGCCAGGGTGGCCAGCGCCTCGGTATCCGCCAGCACCAGCGCGGGCTGGTGGAAGGCGCCCACCAGGTTCTTGCCGAGGGCGCTGTTGATGCCCGTCTTGCCCCCGACCGAGCTGTCGACCTGCGCCAGCAGCGTGGTCGGCAGTTGCACGAAGCGCACCCCGCGCCGCAGGATCGCCGCCGAGAAGCCGACGAGGTCGCCGATCACCCCGCCGCCCAGGGCCAGAACGACATCGCGCCGCTCGACCCGTTGCGCCAGCAGCCATTCGGTGCAGCGCTCCAGCATCGCCCAGCTCTTGCTGCCCTCGCCTGCCGGCAGCACCAGGCTGTCATGCGCGATGCCAGCGGCCTCCAGCCCCGCCTCCAGCCGGGCCAGGTGGTGGCGGGCCACGACCTCCTCGGTGACGATGGCGACCCGCGGGCGGGCCAGCAGCGGCGCGATCTCGGCGCCGGCACGTTCCAGCAGCCCCGGCCCGATGCGGATGTCGTAGCTGCGCGCGCCCAGCTCCACGCGCTGGCTGCGTAGCGAGGGGGTAGAGGACGGCGCCGCGGCCTCGGTGGGTCGAATGGTCATCGGGCGCTCTCCTCCAGCACGTCGGGGCGGGTCAGCAGGGCCGCGCGCACCCGGGCGGCCATCATGTCGATCGAATAGCTGGCGTCGGCCTTCACCGCCAGGTCGGCCTGCGCGTAGAAGGGCACGCGGGCGTGATACAGCTCCCCCAACGTTGCGCGGGGGTTCGGGGTGCGCAGCAGCGGGCGGGTGTTCTTGTGGCGCACGCGCTGCCACAGCAGGTCGAGATCCGCATCCAGCCAGACCGAAACGCCCTCGCGCGCGATCAGGGCGCGGTTCCGCTCCTGCAGGAAGGCGCCGCCTCCGGTGGACAGCACGCTGCCGCCCGCCTTCAGCAGGCGCGCGATCACCTGGCTTTCCTTGCGGCGGAAGAAGGCCTCGCCGTCGCGCTCGAAAATCTCGGCGATGCTCATGTTGGCGGCGCGTTCGATCTCGGCATCCGAATCGAGGAAGGGCGCGCCCAGCATGGCCGCCAGCGCGCGGCCGACCGCGGATTTGCCCGCGCCCATCATCCCGACCAGGACCACCGTCTTCTTCAATCCGCCCGCCATGAAAGCGGTTTCGGCCATCTGCCGCCAAAATGCAATTGCCGATGGCGCGGGGCGTGAACTTGCCGTCAAAGGACTATATAGTCGGGCAAAACAGCGTGGCAGAGAGGCAGGCAATCCATGGGGCGCGTTCTGAAATACCTGTTCTACCTGGTCGTTCTGGCAGGCGTGGCGCTGGTCGCCTACGCATATGTCGGGCCCTTCTTCGGCGCCGATTTCTCGGCCCCGCAGGAGGAAATCCGCGAACCCGTGGTTCTGGATGCGGGCTGATCCGCCGACCGTGCCCTTCTTCGCGACTTTCCCCGTGACGGCTCGCCCGCCGCGCCCCGCGCAGGCGCCGCGTGCCGCGCGGCTTGCGCTGTCGGCTTGCCTGGTCGCCGCCGGTTTGGCCGCTGGGCTGGGCGCCGCCCTGCCCGCCCCCGCGCTGGCGCAGACCGCCGGCCCCGCGGCGCAATCCACCGCCCCCTCGGGCCCCGCAGGGCGCGCGCCCGCGGGACGGCGGCCGCTGTCGGCCATCGACTGGCTGGAGACACGGCCCGACGCGGTGCTGACCCCCGACATGCCGGCCGAGCCGCCCGTCGCCGACAGCGCGGCGGTGCCGCGCGTCGAGACCCAGCCCCTGGGCGCGGTGCAGGAAGACGCGGTCGGCCTGCTGCCCGCCAGCGTCACCGGCTTTCCGCCGGAGCTGTGGCGCCAGTCCGACAGCGCGGTGCTGGAGCGGCTGATCCGCAGCGTGCCGGTGGACGATCTGCCGGCCATGCAATCGCTGCTCTACACCATGCTGCTGGCCGAGGCGCTGCCGCCGCACGACGCGGACGAGGTGCCGCGCCTGCTGGTCGCCCGCATCGACCGGCTGCTGGAGCTGGGCGCGGTGGAGCCTGCGCTGGCGCTTCTGGACCGCGCCGGCCCGCAGCGGCCCGAGCTGATCACCCGCTGGATCGACGCCGCGCTGCTGACCGGCGAAGGCAATGCCATGTGCGAGAAACTGCGCGGGCAGATGACCCTCGCCCCCGACCTGGAGACGCGGATCTTCTGCCTGGCGCGGATCGGGGAATGGCCCTCGGCGGCGATGACGCTGGAAAGCGCCCGTGCGCTGGGGGCGCTGGACGAGGGGCGTTATACCCTCATGGGGCGGTTCCTCGATCCTGATCTTTTCGAGGGCGAGGCCGCGCCGCCGCCGCCCAGCCGGCCCAGCCCGCTGGAGTTCCGCCTCTACGAGGCGCTGGGCGAGCCGCTGCCCACCCGCGCCCTGCCCGTCAAGTTCGCCATTGCGGATCTGTCCGGCCACGGCGGCTGGCGCGCGCAGATCGAGGCGGCCGAGCGTCTGTCCCGCTCGGGCGCGATTTCCGAGAACCGTCTGCTGGGGATCTATACCGAACGGCTGCCCGCGGCCTCCGGCGGCCTTTGGGACCGGGTCGAGGCGCTGCAGCGCTTCGAGACGGCGCTGCGCCGGCGCGAGGGCAGCGCGGTGGCCACGGCGCTGGCCCGCGTCTGGCCGCTGATGCGCGAGGCCGGGCTGGAGGTGCCCTTCGCGCGTCTATTCGGCGCCCGCCTGCTGGGCCAGCCCCTGCCCGAGGAAGCCCGCCCCCTGGCCCTGCGCGTGGCGCTGCTGTCGCCGGCCTACGAACGCGCCGCCCTGCGCCTGAAAGACACCGGCGGGGAGATGGGCTTTCTGGGCGCGCTGGCCCGCGGCGCCGCGGAAGAGGCGACGCCCACGGACGAGCGGGCGCGCGCCGTCGCCGCCGGCTTCGCCCAGGAGGCCCCGCCCGAGGCGATCCGGCAGCTGCTGCAGGACGGCAAGCTGGGCGAGGCGATCCTGAACGCCATGGCGCTTTTCGCCAAGGGTGCCGCGGGGGACCTGCGCGATGTCACCGACGCGCTGGCCGCGTTCCGCCACGTCGGGCTCGAGGATACCGCCCGCCGTGCCGCGCTGCAGTTCCTGATCCTGGGACCGGAGGTCTGACATGGCCGCGCTGGCGCCCGACGACGCCCGCTGGATCGAGACCTTCCTGGAGGCGCAGGCCGCCGAAGCGGGCGCCGCGCGCAACACCCAGGCCGCCTATGCGCGCGATCTGTCGGACTGCGGCCGCTGGCTGGCCGGCCAGGGCAGCACTTTCGCCGCCGCCGACCAGGGCACGATCGAGGGCTACCTCGTTTTCTGCGAGGCGCAGGGGCTGGCGCGATCGACCCGCGCGCGGCGCCTCTCGGCGATCAAGCAGCTCTACCGGTTCGCCTTCGAGGAAGGCTGGCGCGGCGACAACCCGGCGATCCGCATCTCCGGGCCCGGGCGCGACGCGCGCCTGCCCAAAACCCTGAGCCTGGAGGAGGTCGACCGCCTGCTGGAGGCCGCGCGCAGCCACGGCCGCAGTGCCTTCGACCGCGCCCGCAACACCTGCCTGATGGAGTTGCTCTACGCCACCGGGATGCGCGTCAGCGAGTTGGTCGGCCTGCCGGTTTCCGCCGCGCGCGGCGATCCGCGGATGCTGCTGGTGCTGGGCAAGGGCGGCAAGGAACGGATGGTCCCCCTGTCGCCGCCCGCGCGCGCCGCGCTGGCCGACTGGATCGCGCAGCGCGACGCCGCCGAGGAAGCCGCCCGTACCGCCCGCGGCACGCCGCCCTCGCGGTTCCTCTTTCCCTCGCGCGGCAAGGCCGGACACCTGACGCGGCACCGGTTCTACGTGATGATCAAGGAGTTCGCGCTGCACGGCGGCGTCGATCCGGCGAAGGTGACGCCGCACACGCTGCGTCATGCCTTCGCCACGCACCTGCTGGCCGGCGGGGCCGACCTGCGCGCCATCCAGATGCTGCTGGGCCACGCAGATGTCGCCACGACCGAGATCTACACCCATGTGCTGGACGCCCGGCTTCGCGACCTTGTGCTGGACCACCACCCGCTGGCGAAAGCGCCGAAGCGCGGTGCGAAGCCGGGCGGGACGGACGATCCCGGCGCGGCGGGGCCGGCCGAGGACGGCGACGCGGCCTGAGGCCGGGGGCCGATAGCGATCAGCAAGATCCCAGAAGTTTGGCG
>JBPEXR010000066.1:0-4580 GCA_052031355.1 Paracoccaceae bacterium | reverse complement strand
CCCGCCTTGCGCAGGAAATCCCGCACCAGGCGGTGATACTTGGTGGCGATGCGCAGCCGGTGGCCGTGCTCGGCCCGGAAGGCGGCGGCCACCGCGTCCAGATCGTCCAGCGTCTCGACGTCGCGCCAGCAGGCGGGCACCGCGATGATGAGGTCGGCCTGGCCGAAGCCCAACTCCGCCAGCGGCTCGACCTTCTGGTCCCACTGGCTGATCTTCTCGCGCACCAGGTCGGTGCCGGTGACGCCCAGGTGGATGCGCCCGGCAGCCAGCTCGCGCGGGATTTCCCCGGCCGAGAGAAGCACCAGCTCCACCCCCTCGGCGCCCTCGACCGCGCCGGCGTATTCACGCTCCGACCCGGTGCGGGTCAGCGTGATGCCGCGCTGGCCGAACCACTGGAAGGTCTTCTCCATCAACCGGCCCTTGGAGGGCACGCCCAGTTTCACGGTCATCGCCCGCCTCCCAGTTCCAGCAGCAGGCCGGGGCGGATGACACCGCCCACCGCCGGGATCTCGCGCCCGCGGCCCAGGCGGCGGGTCAGCGCGTCGTAGCGCCCGCCGGTGGCGACGGGCGGCAGATCGGGGCGGCCCAGGGCACAGAAGCCGAAGACAAAGCCGTCGTAATATTCCATCGAGGTGCGGCCGTAGCTGCCCTCGAACTCCAGCGTCTCGACATCGACGCCGCGCGCCGCCAGCGCGTCGATCCGCGCCGCCAGCCGGTCCACCGCCGGGGCGATGGCGGGCAGGTCCACGGCGATGTCGCGCAGCCGCTCCAGCGCGTAGGGGCAGGTCTCGCGCACCGCCAGCAGCGCGTCGAGCAGCGCGACCTGCGTTGCCTCCAGCGGCTGGGCGGCGGCATCCTCGCGCAGGATCTCGATCCGGGCCTCGATCTCCTCCGGGGTGCGCTTGCCGACGTGCGGCGCCGGGCGCGCGGGCGTCTCGCCGCGCAGGAGGGCGGCGCGGCCTGGGCTGATGCGGGCGCGGCCGGCGTAGCGGTCCAGCAGCGCGCGGAAGCGGCGCGGGCGCCAGACGTGGCGCAGCAGCGCGGCGCGGCGTTTCTCGGTGGTGTTGAGGCCGCGCAGCGCCGCCATCAGGATGCCGATGTCGCCGCAGGTGGCCTGCAGCTTCATCGGCGCCAGCGCCTCGGAGATGCGCCAGAAGACCTCGGCGTCGGCTTCGGCCGGGTTGGCACGGTCGAAGATCTCGAAGCCGACCTGCAGGTATTCGTTGGGCCGGCCGTCGTCGTCCTCCTGCCGGCGGAAGACCTCGCCGGCGTAGGTGTAGCGCGCGGGCTCGGCGCCCTCGGCCATGTGCATCTGCACCACCGGGACGGTGAAGTCGGGGCGCAGCATCTGCTCGCCCCGGAGCGGGTCCTGGGTGACGTAGGCGCGGGCGCGGATATCCTCGCCGTATAGGTCCAGCAGCGTGTCGGCGGGCTGCAGGATCGGGGTCTCCAGCGGCAGGGCGCCGGCGTCCTCGAACAGCGCGCGCAGCCGCGCCGCCTCGGCCCGGATCGCGGCCCGGCTGGGCTTGGCGGCGGGGCTCATTCCTGGCGGTCCAGGATCTCGCGCACGCGGGCGACCAGCGCCTCGCGCGGGGCCTCGACCTGGCTCGGGCGTTCCTTCCATTCCTCCAGCGTGGCGCTTTCGGCGATCTGCGCGCCCAGCACCAGGTCCTTGATCTGCACGACGCCGCGCTGGAACTCCTCGTCGCCGGCGATGATGGCGACGGGGCTGTGGCGACGGTCGGCATATTTCAACTGGTTGCCGAAGTTCTTCGGGTTGCCCAGGTAGACCTCGGCCCGGATGCCGGCGGCGCGCAGCTCGGCCACCATGCCCTGGTAGTCGGCCATGCGGGCGCGGTCCATCACCGTGACGACCACCGGGCCATGCTCGACGCTGTGCACGCGGCCTTTCTCGCGCAGCGCGGCCAGCAGGCGGTCGACGCCGATCGACACGCCCGTCGCGGGGACCGCCTGGCCGGTGAAGCGCTTGACGAGGTCGTCGTAGCGCCCGCCCCCGGCGACCGAGCCGAACTGCCGCTTGCGCCCCTTTTCGTCGAGGATCTCGAAGGTCAGTTCCGCCTCGAAGACCGGGCCGGTGTAATAGCCCAGGCCGCGGACGACCGAGGGGTCGATCACCACGCGGTCGGCGCCGTAACCCTGCGCCTCCAGCAGCGCCGCGATCTGGCGCAGCTCTTCCACGCCCTCGGCACCGATGGCGCTGTGGCCGACGGCCTCTGCCAGGTTGGCCAGCGTCTCGGCCGTGCTGTCGCCGCGGCTGGTCAGGAAGGCGATCACCGGGGCGGCCTGCGTCACGTCCAGCCCGACGCCGTCGATATAGGCGCCCGAGGCGTCCAGCCGCCCCTCGGTCAGCAGGGCGCGCACGCCCTCCTCGCCGACCTTGTCGAACTTGTCGATGGTGCGCAGCACGGCGTCGCGCTGGCTGTCATCTTCCAGCCCCATCGCCTCCAGCACGCCGTTCAGGACCTTGCGGTTGTTGATCCGCACCAGGTAGTCGCCGCGGGCGATCCCGACCTCCTCCAGGCAGTCGGCCAGCATGGCGCAGATCTCTGCATCCGCGGCCATCGAGGCGCTGCCCACGGTGTCGGCATCGCACTGGTAGAACTGGCGGAAGCGCCCCGGCCCCGGCTTTTCGTTGCGCCAGACCGGGCCCATGGCGTAGCGGCGGTAGGGCGTCGGAAGATCGTTCCGGTGCTGGGCGTAGACGCGCGCCAGCGGGGCCGTCAGATCGTAGCGCAGGGCCAGCCAGTCGCCCTTGCCGTCTTCCTCGCCCTCCTGCCAGGCGAAGACGCCCTCGTTGGGGCGGTCCACGTCGGGCAGGAACTTGCCCAGCGCCTCGACCGTCTCCACGGCCGAGCTTTCCAGCGCGTCGAAGCCATAGCGATGATAGACCCTCGCGATCTTCTCCAGCATCTCGGCGCGCTGGGTCACCTCGGCGCCGAAATAGTCGCGGAACCCCTTGGGCGTCTCGGCCTTGGGGCGGGGGGTCTTGCGGTTCTTGGCCATGCTCGCGTCCCGGTTTGCTGCGCCTGCCGTTTAGCCGCTTGGCCCCGCAGGGGCAAGCCGGGGCGCCGGGGGGCCTAGAGCGGCAGTTCGGTCGTGTCCTTCAGCGGCTTCAGCGAGAAGGAGGATTGCACCGCCTGCACATGCGGGTCGCGCAGCAGGACGTGGGTCATGAAATGCTCGTACGCCTCCACGTCGCGGCAGCGGATCTTCAGGAAGTAGTCGCTGGCCCCGGTGACGGCGTGGCATTCCAGGATCTCCGGGTGGCTGCGCACCATGCGGGCAAAGCCGCCCACCGCCGCCTCGGAATGGTCCTTCAGCGAAACGGTGGCAAAGACGCAAAGCTTGGCCCCGACCTTCGAGGGGTCCAGCAGCGCCACCCGCCCGCGCAGCACGCCGGCGTTCTCGAACTCCTGCAGTTTGCGCCAGACGGTGCTTTGCGCCATGCCGACCTTCTCGGCCAGCTGCGCCAGCGAGGCAGAGCTGTCGCGCTGGATCTCGCGCAGGAGGGCGGCTTCGGCTTCGGTGAACTTCATGGCGCACATCTACACCCGCGCGGCCCCGCGCGCCAAGGGCGATGCGGCGCGGCGGGCGATTGCCATGCCGCCCGCCGCGTGGCATTGCAGGCGGCATGAGCCAGCCAGACGATCCGACCCCGCGCGATGCCGCCGCCCGCCTTGCCCGGCTGGAGGAGCATCTCGCCCATCTCGAGCGTGCGGCCGATGACCTGTCGGACACCGTGGCCCGCCAGGAGCGCGAGATCGAGGCGCTGACCCGCCGCGTCGAGCTGTTGCTGCAGCGCGAGGCGCAGCGGCAGGAGGACGGCGGCGGCGCCGTGGTCCTGGGCGACGAGCGGCCGCCGCACTACTGACGCCCGGCGCGCGCGGCAGCCGGTGCGGGGCGCCACGCGGAAGGCGCGGCGCGGCGTCTCAGCCGCCCTTGAGATCGCGCGCCATCACCGTGCCGTCGTGCAGCAGCAGGTTCGCCCAGCGCCCGTTGCTGCCCCAGCGCTCGTAGAGAGAGACGAAGACCGTATCGTCGCCCAGCCGCGACAGGCGCGGCCCGCAGGGCGTCTTGCGCCCCACCCGGCAGAGGCGGGACTTCAGCTGCTCATAGGCCTTGTCGGTGGCGGAATAGGGCTGCACCTGCGCCGGCAGGCCATAGCGCAGTTGCTCGTGCATCTGCGGGCTGCCAAAGACCGCCAGCGCCGCGGTGACCTGCCGCGGGCAGCCGTCGGCGAAACCGGTGATGTAAAGCGCGCGCGGCGCCGCGCTGGTGGGGGCGCTGTCGAAGATGCGGTAGCGCGGGCGCCCCTCGTCCGGGTAGCGCGCCACCTCGCGGCCAAGATCGCGCGGCGCTCCGCAGACTCGGGCAACCTTGCCGAAGGCGGGCGGCGCGCCGGCCAGCGCCTCGCTGGCCTGCGCCGCGGCGCGCCCGGCGCCTTGCAGAAGCCCGAAAAGCCCGCCGCGGCGGGGCGCGCGGGGCTCATTCTCGCCGTCGGTGGTGGGATGTCGCGGCTCGGGCAGGAACGCGGTGCCGTCCGGGGCGGCGCCATCCGG
>JBPEXR010000065.1:0-7816 GCA_052031355.1 Paracoccaceae bacterium | reverse complement strand
CGCCAGCGTGGCCGTCGGCGCGGAGGGCGAAATGGTCACCCGCCTGCGCCTCTCGGGCGATCTGGCGGTGCTGCGCGGCCTGCCCGTCTTTGCCCGCGACGGGGCCTTCCTGGGCACGCTTCTGCAAGCGCGGGGCGAGCTGGGCCGCTGGTCGGAGCTGCGCATCGACCTGCGCGCCGGCGGGCGGCTGACGGTGCGCGACGGGCTGTGGAAGGTCACCGACCAGGGCGCCTGGCTGGAGATCACGAAGGCCCAGGTCGCGCCCTACGCAAAGAAGCGCAACGCCACCATCCGCGTGCAGTAAGGCGCGTCTCCGGCACGCCGCAGGCCCGGGCGGTCCCCGCCCGGGCCTTTTTCGTCAGACGAGGCGCGAGATCACCACGCTGCATTCCGGCTTCTTGCCGATCTCGTTCTGCGCGGTCTGGCGCGCCACCCGGCGCAGACCCTCTTCCAGCGCGTCGTCGTCGCCGATCGTCTTGCGCCCGGCACGGCCCATGTACTGCGACAGATCCTCTTCCAGCACGTCGAGCAGCGGCGCGCGCGAGCGGCCCATCTCCGGCAGGCCCTTGAGGTCGCACCAGGGATCGCCCAGCGGCGCGCCATCCTCGTCGATGATCACGGTCACCACGATATGCCCGTTCAGCGCCATGCGGATACGGTCGCGCACCACGCCGTCCAGCGCGCCGATCTGCACCGAGCCGTCCAGATAGGTGCGCCCGGTCTCGATGAACTCGGCCACCTGCGGGGCGGCGCCGGTGAGGTCCAGCATCGTGCCGTTGACCGCCAGCGCGCCGGCGATGCCGCGCTGCGAGGCCAGCTTCACGTGCTCGCGCAGGTGGCGATGCTCGCCGTGCATGGGCACCAGGATCTGCGGCTTGACGATCTCGTGCATGGTTTCTAGGTCGGGCCGGTTGGCATGGCCCGAAACGTGGTAAAGACCGCTGGAATCGTCGACCACGTCCACGCCCATCTCCGAGAACTGGTTCATGATCGAGATCACGCCGCGCTCGTTGCCGGGGATGGTCTTGGAGGAGAAGAGGAACAGGTCCCCCTCCTTCAGCTTCAGCCCCTGGTACTTGCCGCGCGCCAGCTGGGCGGAGGCGGCGCGCCGCTCGCCCTGGCTGCCGGTGACGATCAGCAGCACGTTTTCGCGCGGCAGATCCTTGGCTTCCTCGGCGCTGATGGTGGAGGGGAAGCCGGTCAGCACGCCGGTTTCCACCGCGGCCTCGATCATCCGGCGCATCGCGCGGCCCAGCAGGCAGACCGACCGGCCCGCCGCCACGCCCGCCTCGGCCAGCGTCTTCACCCGCGCCACGTTGGAGGCGAAGGTCGTCGCCACCACCATCGCCGGGGCGGACTGGATCAGCCGCTCGATCTCCGGCCCGACGGTGGATTCAGAGCGCCCCGGATGGGCGGAGAAGACGTTCGTGCTATCGCAGACCAGCGCCTTGACGCCGGGGGCGGCGACCTCCTCCCACAGGGCGCGGTCGAAGGCCTCGCCGACCACGGGGGATTCGTCGATCTTGAAATCGCCGGTGTGCAGCAGGCGGCCCGCCGGCGTGTCGATCACCAGGCCCGAGCTTTCGGGGATCGAGTGCGAGATCGGCAGGAAGCCCAGCGTGAAGGGGCCGGCCTCGATCCGCTCCGGCCAGGGGGAGGCGGTGCGCACGGCCTCGGCCGGGTGGCCGTGTTCGTCCATCTTGCGCCGGGCGATGTTGGCGGTGAAGGCGCGGGCGTAGATCGGCGCGCCCAGACGTTCCCAGTAGTGGCCGATGGCGCCGACGTGGTCCTCGTGCGCGTGGGTGATGAAGATCGCCTCCAGCCGGTCCTTGCGTTCGGCCAGCCAGGCGATGTCCGGCAGGATCAGGTCCACG
Source organism: Paracoccaceae bacterium (assembly GCA_052031355.1). Lineage (GTDB taxonomy): Bacteria > Pseudomonadota > Alphaproteobacteria > Rhodobacterales > Rhodobacteraceae > JBPEXR01. The sequence goes on along the minus strand of JBPEXR010000065.1, from coordinate 5,942 downwards.
CCGGGGGTGGTGTCCATGTCCGGGAAGGTGACCCCGAGGTCGACCAGGATCAGCCGCTCCTCGCCGGGGCGGCCGTAGCCGTAGACATAGGCGTTCATGCCGATCTCCCCGGCGCCGCCGAGGGGAAGGTAGATCAATCGTTCAGCGCTCATCGCGTTGTAATTCCTTGTTATGGTCATGGATGACGGTCAGCCCGTGCATCGTCAAATCGTCGTCGTAGGCGTCGAACAACGCCTCGGTCTGCTGGAAGAGCGGCGCCAGCCCGCCGGTTGCGATAATCTTCATCGGGCGGTCCCTTTCGGCGGCGATGCGCGCGCAGATCTCGCGCACCAGCCCGACGTAGCCCCAGAAGATGCCTGACTGCATGCAGGCAACGGTGTTGGTCCCGACCACCTTTTCGGGGCGGGAGATATCCACGTGCGGCAGCGCCGCCGCGGCCTCATGTAGCGCGGCCAGCGACAGGTTCACCCCCGGGGCGATCACGCCGCCCACGTAGGCGCCGTCCTCGGCCACCACGTCGAAGGTGGTTGCGGTGCCGAAGTCCACCACGATCAGGTCGCCCCCGTGGCGGCTGTAGCCGGCCACCGTGTTGACCAGCCGGTCCGGGCCCACCGCGGTGCCGGCATCGACGCGCACCTCGACGGGCAACTCGCAGCCGGGGCGGCCGACCACCAGCGGGCGGGTGTCGAAATAGCGGTCCGACAGGACGCGCAGGTTGAAGACGACCCGCGGCACGGTGGAGGAGATGATGACATCGGTGATGTCGGCCTCGATCTTCTTGAAGGTCTTCAGCGTCGAGAGCCAGACGTAATATTCGTCCGCGGTGCGGGCGTGATGGGTCGCCATGCGCCAGGTGGCGACGAAATGATCGCCGTCCCAGATGGCGAATACGGTGTTGGTGTTGCCGCAGTCGATGGCCAGAAGCATCGCGCCCTCCCTAGAAGTGAACGTCGGCGGCCGGGATCGCCACGCGGCCGCGCGCAGTCTCCAGCACCAGGTTGCCGGAGGGGTCGATCGTCTCGAACCGGCCGCGGGTCTCGGCGGTGCCGGTGCGGGCGGTCACCTCCTCGCCCAGCCGCGCGGCGCGGGCCAGCCAGGCCTCGCGGATCGGGGCAAAGCCATAGGCGCGGAACTGCGCCTCCAGCGGCGCGTATTCGGCCGCCAGCAGCACCAGGAAGCCCTCGGGGTCGATATCCGCGCCGGTGCCGCTGAGCAGCGAGATGGGCGGCACCGCGCCCGGCTCCAGCCCCGCCGCATCGGGGACCGAGCGCAGGTTGACGCCGATGCCGATCGCCAGCGCGGAGCCGAGGCTTTCCAGCAGGATGCCGGCCAGCTTCTGCCCCGAGAGCAGCACGTCGTTGGGCCATTTCAGGCTGAAGGCCTCGGCACGGCCGGTGGCGGCGACGCAGGCCCCGTGCAGCGCCAGCGCGGCGACGAAGCTGCGCTGCGCCCGCGCCAGCGGCGCGCCGGCTTGCGGCAGCACCAGCGTGGCGGCGAAATTGCCCTCCGGGTCCGCCCAGGGCCGGCCGCGGCGGCCCCGGCCTTGCGTCTGCCGCAGCCCGAGGATCCATTCCGGCCCCGAAAGCCCCTGCGCGATGCGCGCGGCCTCGGCGTTGGTGCTGTCGACCTCGGTCAGCACCCGGCGGCCGTAGCCCGCGGGCCAGCTCATGCCCCGCCTCCCGAAGCGGCGCGGGCGCCCCCGGGGGACGCCCGGCGGCACGCGCGGCGCGAGGCGGCGCCCGCCGGGGCGCCGGGAAGCGGAAAGGCGCGCTTACCTGACAAGCGTTGCCGCGGCGGCTTGGGCCACGCCCTCGATGCCGAAGAGGTTCACGACCCCCAGCAGCATGATCGCGGCCGACCCCATCAGCATGGCCCAGAGCACCGGCGAGCCGTTGGCCTGCAGCGGCTCTTCCGTCTCTTCGCCGAAGTACATGTAGAAGACGATGCGCAGGTAGTAGAAGGCACCGATCACGCTGGCGATGACGCCGGCGACGGCCAGCCAGACCAGCCCGCCCTCGTAGGCGGCGCGCAGCACGTAGAGCTTGCCGAAGAAGCCGACCAGCGGCGGCACGCCCGCCAGGCTGAACATCAGGATCAGCACCGCCAGGGCGCGGCCCGGCTCGCGCTTGGAATACATGTGCAGCGCGTTGATGTCGGTCACCGGGGCGCCGTCACGCTCCATCGACAGGATGAAGGCGAAGGTGCCGACGTTCATGGTGACGTAGATCGCCATGTAGACCAGCATCGCCTGCACGCCGAAGGCGGTGCCCGCGGCCAGGCCCATCAGCGCGTAGCCCATGTGCGCGATCGAGGAATAGGCCATCAGCCGCTTGATGTTGCGCTGGCCGATCGCCGCGACGGCGCCCAGGAACATCGAAGCCAGCGACAGCAGCGCCAGGATCTGCTGCCAATCGCCGACGACCCCGCCGAAGGCGTCGTGCAGCACGCGGGCCAGCAGGCCCATGGCGGCGATCTTCGGCGCGGTGGCGAAGAAGGCGGTGATCGGCGTCGGCGCGCCCTCGTAGACGTCGGGGGTCCACATGTGGAACGGCACGGCCGAGATCTTGAACGCCAGGCCCGAGGCGATCAGCACCAGGCCGAACAGCAGGCCCAGCGGGGCCGAGCCTTCGCCCGTGGCAGCGATGACGCCGGAGAAGAGCGTGGTTCCCGAGAAGCCGTAGACCAGCGAGGCGCCGAAGAGCAGCAGGCCCGAGCTGAGCGCGCCCAGCACGAAGTACTTGAGGCCCGCCTCCGTCGACCGGGCGCTTTCGCGCCGCAGCGAGGCGATGACGTAAAGCGCAAGGCTCTGCAGCTCCAGGCCCATGTAGAGGGCCATGAGGTCACCGGCGGAGACCATGACCATCATCCCGACGGCCGAGAGGGTCACCAGCACCGGGTATTCGAAATGCAGCAGCCCGCGGCGCGCCATGTAGTCCTGGCTCATCACCAGGACGGCGGCGGCGGAGACCAGGATCGCCACCTTGGCGAAACGTGCGAAGGCGTCGTCGTGGAACATGCCGCCGAAGGCGACGCGCGTGCCCTCGCCCGCGGTGCCGATCCACAGCGCGGCCAGCACCAGCACGGCGGCGGTGGCCCAGGTCAGCAGCGGGGCCAGCTTGTCCTTGCCCGAATAGACAGCCCCGATCAGCGCCAGCATGGCGAAGATCGCCAGGGCCAGCTCGGGCAGGATTACGTTGAGTTCAGAGGTGAACATATCTGTCGCCCGCTCCTGTCAGTGCGATGCCTCGGCCACCTGCGCCGCCGCCTGCGGGGCGTTGGCCAGGGCCGTTTCGTAGTTGGAGATCAGCGCCTCGACCGAGGGGCCGATGATGTCGGTGACCAGCGCCGGGTAGACGCCCAGCAGCAGCGTCATCGCCACCAGCGGCGCGAAGATCGCCTTCTCGCGGCGCGTCATGTCGGTGATCGACTTCAGGCTTTCCTTGATCAGATCGCCCATGACCACGCGGCGGTAGAGCCACAGCGCGTAGGCCGCCGACAGGATCACCCCGGTGGTGGCGACAGCCGCGACCCAGGTGTTGACCTGGAAGACGCCCATCAGCGTCAGGAATTCGCCGATGAAGCCCGAGGTCCCCGGCAGGCCGACGTTGGCCATGGTGAAGAGCATGAAGATCAGCGCGTAGGCCGGCATGCGGTTCACGAGGCCGCCGTAGGCGTCGATGTCGCGGGTGTGCATCCGGTCGTAGATCACGCCGACGCAAAGGAAGAGCGCGCCGGAGATGAACCCGTGGCTGAGCATCTGGAAGATGGCGCCGTCGATCCCCTGCTGGTTGGCCGCGAAGATCCCCATGGTGACATAGCCCATGTGCGCCACCGAGGAGTAGGCGATGAGCTTCTTCATGTCCTCCTGCACCAGCGCGACGAGGCTGGTGTAGACGATGGCGATCGCGCTCATCCACAGGATCAGCGGGGTCAGCACCTCGGCCCCGACCGGGAACATCGGCAGGCTGAAGCGCAGGAAGCCGTAGCCGCCCATCTTCAGCAGGATCGCCGCCAGAACCACGGAGCCCGCGGTGGGCGCCTGCACGTGGGCGTCCGGCAGCCAGGTGTGCACCGGCCACATCGGCATCTTCACCGCAAAGGAGGCGAAGAAGGCGATGAACAGCAGCGTCTGCATCCCGCCGACGATGTGAATGCCCAGCAGGTGGAAGCTGCCGGCGCTGAACTCATGCGTCATCAGGCTGGGAATGTCGGTGGTGCCCGCCTCGGCGTACATGGCGACCATGGCCACCAGCATCAGCACCGAGCCGAGGAAGGTGTAGAGGAAGAACTTGAAGGAGGCGTAGATCCGCTCTTTCCCGCCCCAGATGCCGATGATCAGGAACATCGGGATCAGCCCGGCCTCGAAGAACAGGTAGAAAAGCACCAGGTCCAGCGCCATGAAGACGCCCAGCATCAGCGTCTCCAGCACCAGGAAGGCGATCATGTATTCCTTCACCCGCCGCTCGACGCCCCAGGAGGCGGCGATGGTCAGCGGCATCATGAAGGTCGTCAGCATGACGAAGAGCACCGAGATGCCGTCGACGCCCATCTTGTAGTTCATGCCCAGCAGCCAGGCGCCCTCTTCCACCATCTGGAAGCCGGTGTCGGCCGGGTCGAACTGGGCCAGGATGAACAGCGAGACGACGAAGGTCAGCCCGGTGGCGATCAGCGCCACCCACTTGGCGTTGCGGTTGGCCGCCGCGTCGTCGCCGCGCAGGAAGACGGCGAGGATCAGCGCCGCCAGCGCGGGGATGAAGGTGACGATGGAAAGAAGGTTGTCCATATCAGTTCGCCCCTCCGGAGAGCGTCATCCAGGTGACGAGGACCACGATCCCCAGCACCATCGCGAAGGCATAGGTGAAGATGTATCCCGACTGCGCCCGGCCCGCGAGGCGGGTGAAGAAGGGCACCACGCCCATCGCCATCCCGTTCAGGAAACCGTCGATGACCGACCCGTCGCCGCGCTTCCACAGCACCCGGCCAAGCCACTTGGCGGGACGCACGAAGATGTAGTCGTAAAGCTCGTCGAAATACCACTTGTTGAGCAGGAAGAGGTACAGCGGGCGCTGGTTCTCGGCCAGCCGCGCCGGCAGCGCCGGGTTCAGCAGGTAGAACCAGACCGCGACGCCAAGGCCCACCAGCATGGCCACGAAGGGCGACAGCTTGACCCAGGTCGGCACGTAATGCGCCTCGTGCAGCACGGTGTTTTCCGGCGTCATGAAGATCGCGGCCTCGCCCGGGTTGCCGCCCATGACGTACTTCAGCTCGGACGCCTTGGGGCTGCGCTCGGCCACCTGTTTCTTCACCTCCTCGGCGGGGGCGGAATATTCCCCCCCGAAGAAGGAGACGACCTCGTTCGTCTTGCCGAAGAAGCTGCCGTACCAGATCATCCCGGCGAAGACCGCGCCAAGCGCCAGCACCGCCAGCGGGATGGTCATGACGGGCGGGCTTTCGTGCGCGTGCTCATGGGTGTGCCGGTCGCCGCGCGGCTCGCCGAAGAAGGTCATGAACATCAGGCGCCAGGAGTAGAAGCTGGTGAAAAGCGCCGCGATGACCAGGAGCCAGAAGGCATAGCCGCCCTGGCTGCCGACGAAGGCGCTTTCGATCACCGCGTCCTTGGAGGCGAAGCCCGCAAAGCCGATCCAGCCGGTCAGCGGGATGCCGACGCCGGTGATCGCCAGCGTGCCGATCATCATCGCCCAGAAGGTATAGGGCATCTTCTTGCGCAGGCCGCCGTAGTTCCGCATGTCCTGCTCGTGGTGCATCCCGTGGATGACCGAGCCGGCGCCGAGGAACAGCATCGCCTTGAAGAAGGCATGGGTGAAGAGGTGGAACATGGCCACCGAGTAGACGCCCACGCCCGCGGCCACGAACATGTAGCCCAGCTGCGAGCAGGTCGAATAGGCGATGACGCGCTTGATGTCGTTCTGCACCAGGCCCAC
>JBPEXR010000064.1:0-2335 GCA_052031355.1 Paracoccaceae bacterium | reverse complement strand
GCGGATCAGGCGGCGCGGGAGACCAGGACCTCGTCCACCTGCTTGGCGGCGGCCACTTCGTCCCCGCCGGAGACGGCGGCAACCTCGCGGGTCAGCCGCTCCAGCGCGGCCTCGTAGAGCTGGCGCTCGGAATAGCTTTGCTCGCGCTGGTCGTCGGTGCGGTGCAGGTCGCGCACGACTTCGGCAATGGCGATCAGGTCGCCCGAGTTGATCTTCTGCTCGTACTCCTGGGCCCGGCGCGACCACATGGCGCGCTTCACCTTGGCCTTGCCCTTCAGCGTCGTCATCGCCTTGGAGACCACGTCGGGCGAGGAGAGCGAGCGCATGCCGATCTCGGTTGCCTTGTTCGTGGGCACGCGCAGCGTCATCTTGTCCTTCTCGAAGGAGATCACGAACAGTTCCAGCGGGATACCGGCAATGTCCTGCTTCTCGATCGAGACGATCTGGCCGACGCCATGCGCCGGGTATACGACGTAATCGTTGGGACGGAATTCGGCCTTCTTGGGTTTGGTCATGCGGATCCTTCCTATACAGCCGCGCCGCCTACCTGGAGGCGTGCGACACAAAAGAAGCGAGCGGGGATATGTCTATTCCCGTTCACCCTGTGAGGTCCCTGAATCGATGCCGCGCGGGGCGAGCTTCCGGCGCGGCCTGCAGGTTTCATACGTTGTGACAGGAATATAACAGATTCTGCGCCGCAATACCAGTATCAGCACGCTACCCCCGCTGGAAACGCAGCGTTCCCAGCAGGATAGAGCGTGACGTTAAGGTCGCCCGCGGGGGCGCCTTCGCCGGTGCAGCATCCGGGCGGGCGAATCAGGCGGTCAGCCGCCCTCGCCCGGCTTTTCGGAGAAGTATTTCTCCAGCTTGCCGCTTTCGCCGTCGCGTTCCTCGGCCTCGGGCAGCGGGTCCTTCTTGGTGATGATGACCGGCCATTCCTCGGCGTACTTGCGGTTGAACTCGACCCATTTCTCCGCCTCGGGATCGGTGTCGGGGCGGATGGCATCGGCCGGGCACTCGGGCTCGCAGACGCCGCAGTCGATGCATTCGTCGGGATGGATCACCAGCATGTTCTCGCCCTCGTAGAAGCAATCCACGGGGCAGACTTCGACACAGTCGGTGTATTTGCAGGCGATACAATTGTCGTTGACGATATAGGTCATCGGGCGTCCCGTCCTTGCGCTTGGCGTCTAGCTAGACCAGCGCGCGGGGTCATTCAAGCGCTCCGCCGCGGTTAAGATCAAGATTGCGGCGATCACGCTTGGTTGGGCGGCCCTTTCCCTCATAGCGCGGCGCGGGCGGGGTATCGTCCCGGGGCGGGCTGCGATCGTGGAAGAGGGTCGCGGCCTCGCTGGCCGGCCCGCGCCGGGTGCCCAGGGCAACCACCTCGACCACCCGGATGGCGCGGCCCTGGGCGAAGGTCAGCACGTCCCCCGGCCCCACCGCATGGGCGGGCTTGATAACCCGCGCGCCGTTGACGCGCACATGCCCGCCCGAGACCTGCTTGGCGGCCAGGCTGCGGGTCTTGAAGAACCGCGCCTGCCACAGCCATTTGTCCAGCCGAAGGCGCGGCCGGGCCGGCGCGGCGCCGGGCGCCGGGCCGCTCATCTCAGGTCTTGTCCTTCAGTCCCATCAGGGCGGCGGCGAAGGGGTTGTCGGGGTCGATCTTGTCCTTCTTGCGCTCGGGGCGCGCCTCGAAGGTGCGCGGACCCTCGTCGCGGCGCTGGCCGGGCTTGCCGCGCGGTTTGCCCTTGGGCTTGCCGCGGCCGCCCTTGCCGGGCCCGTCGCCGCGGCCTTGCCCGCGTCCCTGCCCCTGGGCGCCACGCTCCTGCCCGTCGCGGCCGGGACGGCCACGGCCGCCGGCGCCGCGGTTGCGGGCCCAGGTGAAGGTGTAGAAAACTTCCATCTCATCTTCCGCGGCGCCTTCTGCACTCTCCGTGCTCTCGCCGGCCTCTGCCTCTGCCTGCGCCGGTGCGGCGCCACCCTCGGCCGCATCCGCGGCGGGCTGGGCGGGCTCTGCCGGCTCGGCAGGCTTGGCGGCCTCGGGCGCATCGGTGCCCTGGCGCGGCGCCTCGGAGGCGGCTTCCTCCGGCCCGGTGACGGGCGCGGCGGGGGCGGCGTCGGGCGGGGTGGCGTCGGCCTCGGGGGCGGTGCTTTGCTGCGGCGCCTCGGCGGCCGCGTCATTCGCCTTCGGCGCGGCGGCGGGGCGCTGCTTGACCCGCTCGCCCTTCTCGGCGCGGTAGCCCAGCCCCTGCATGAGGTCGGCGAACTGCTCCAGCGTCATGCCGGTGATCGACAGCATGTCGGGCGTCGCCTCGAAGCCGGCGCGGCTGTC
>JBPEXR010000063.1:0-1568 GCA_052031355.1 Paracoccaceae bacterium | reverse complement strand
AGCACCTCCTCCTTCGCGCAGCCGAAACGCTGGCCGACCAGGTCGTAGACCGCCGATGCGGGCTTGAAGATTCCCGCCGCCTCGACCGAGAGGACATCGTCCAGAACCTCGCCCAGCCCGGCGGAGGTGACCGCCCCCTCCAGCATCGCCGGCGCGCCGTTCGACAGGATCGCGGTCTGGCAGCCGGCGGACTTGAGCTGGCCCAGCACCCGCGGCACCTCCGGGAAGGCTTCCAGCTCCCAGTAGAGCGCAAGCAGCCGTTCGCGCAGCTCGGGCGCCTCGCCCACGCCCTCGGCCTCCAGCGCCCAGTCGAGGGCGTCTTGCGTCACCTGCCAGAAATCGCAATGCGCCCCGGTGACCGCGCGCAGCCAGCTGTAGCCGATCTGCTTGTCGCGCCAGGCCTGCGCCAGGCGCGGCCAACGCTCGCGCAGCACCGCGCCGTCCGGGCCTTCCGCCGCCGTGCGGGCCGCCGCGTTGACGTCGAAGAGCGTGCCGTAAGCGTCGAAAATGCAGATCGGTGCGGTCATCGGGTCCTCCTCGCCGGCACGATGGCATGGGGGGAAAGAGGGGAAAAGGCCCAAAAAGCGCCCCCAGTGGCGCGGGGCGCCGCCATTTGGCCCCGAATCCGGGCCCCGGGGGTTTACATCCGGCGGGTGAGCCCACACATTTGTCGCGACCGCTTGGGAGTACCCGCGCGCAGCGCGGCCTCCGTATCAATTCACCCTCCCCAAATCGAAAATGGAAAGGCGACCCATGACGCAAGTCAAAGAGGGCGACACCGTCCGCATTCACTACACCGGTACCCTGGCCGATGGCAGCACCTTCGACAGCAGCGCCGGCCGCGACCCGCTGGAGTTCACCGTCGGCTCCGGGCAGATCATCCCCGGCCTCGACAATGCCATTCCGGGCATGCAGGTCGGCGACACCAAGAAGGTCGAAGTGCCCGCCGACGCGGCCTATGGCCAGCCCGACCCGAACGCGCGCCAGGCCGTGCCGCGCGGCGACATCCCGGCCGACATTCCGCTCGACCTGGGCACGCAGCTGCAGGTGCAGACGCCGCAGGGCCAGGTGATGCCCGTGACCGTCGTGGAAGTGACCGAAGAAGAGGTGACGCTGGACGCCAACCACCCGCTGGCCGGCAAGGACCTGACCTTCGACATCGAACTGGTCGAGATCGCCTGATCGCCCGACCCCGGGCGCGCCGCCGCGCGCCGCAGATGGCAAAGGCCGCTCCCGGGGTTCGGGCGCGGCCTTTTTCGTGTCGCCACCGTTGGCGTGGGGCCCGCGCAGGGCAGGGGCGCCGCAGCGCCCCGCCCGCGCCCAGCTCAGCTCAGCTCGCGGATACGCTCCAGCGCCTCGCGCAGCTTGGCCTCCTCCGCCTCGCGCGAGGCGAGGTTGGCGCGGGTCTCCTCGACCACCTCCTCGGGGGCGCTTTCGGCGAACTTGGGGTTCTTGAGACGCCCCGCCAGCCCGCGGATCTCTTTCTCCAGCTTGCCCAGCGATTTCTCGATGCGCGCCTGCTCGGCGCTGGCATCGATCAGCCCGGCCAGGGGCAGGCCGAAGGTCGC
>JBPEXR010000062.1:0-2009 GCA_052031355.1 Paracoccaceae bacterium | reverse complement strand
CGCCGGTGCCGTCGCCGCTGGGGCCGGCCTGCTGCACCGCGCGCAGGTAGGCGACCACGGGCCAGACTTCTTCGGGGCGCGGGGCGGGCCAGGCGGGCATGCCGGACATCTTCACCCCCTCGTAGACGATCCAGGCGAACTCGCGATCGCTCCAGCCCTCCACGGCCTCCAGGATATGCGGCGGCGCGGGCCGCATGGCGCGGGAGGTGGCCGTCCGCTCCGCCCCCGGGGCGGCGTGGCAGACGGCGCAGGCGGCCTCGTAATGCGCGGCGCCCAGGCGGACCATGTCGGGGTCCGACAGGTCCGGCACCTCGCCGCCGAAGCCGTTGGCGCGCAGGTCCACCGCGTTGCGGAACGTCGTGTGCAGCGCCCAGCGCACGGGGGGCAGATGCGGCTCGCGCGCCGAGACGTTGTAGAGCCCCAGGAACACGGTCGCCGCCCCCGCGATGGCGCCCAGCGCGGCCAGCGCCGCCAAGACGGCCAGGACGATCTTCGCCTCGTACCTCATGCCGCGGCCTCCCGGTCCGTGAGCGCCCGCGCGGTCAGCGCCAGACCGGCCAGAAGGTAGACGGGCGTGCCGATGCCCAGCATCAGCATCCCGCCCAGCTGCTGGCCAGCCAGGTCCGCCAGGGGCCCGTGGGCATAAAGATCGCGCGGCGCCAGGATCAGCAGCGCGCCCAGCAGGGTCATGTGCATCGAGGTCAGCAGCATGCCGCCCGCCCCCAGCAGCGGCGCCCCGCGCAGGCAGCCGGCCCAGACCAGCCAGCCCGCGGCCAGGAAGCTGGCCTGCTCGGCCAGGAAAAAGCCGGGGTGCATGGCGGCGGCGCGGTGCGCGCCCGGCAGGTGCCAGCCCCAGACGACGGCGAATTCGACCACCGCGGCGATCATCGGCCCCGGGGCATGGCGCGCCAGGCCCGGCAGGCCCAGCACCAACAGCGGCGCCGCCAGCGCGACCAGCGTCATGTGCCGCAGCATGTGCGCGGCGAATTCCGCCCCCAGCCAGCGCGCCCAGGGCAGCGCCCAGGCCAGCGCCAGAAGCGCCGTCGCCCCGATCAGCCAGCCGGCCCTCATTGGCAATCCCCCAGCAGCAGCAGCGGCAGGGAGACATAGATCACCCCGATGAAGGAGACGATGGCCAGCAGGAAGGCCGCATGGCCCAGGAACCTGTGCCGATCCTCGGATTCGCCTTCCGCATGGGTGAAGCGGTGCGTGCGCTGCACGTCCCATTGCTTCAGCGCCCGCCAGCCCAACGCCGCGATGCCCGCCAGCGCCAGGACGGAGAGGCCCAGCAGCCAGGCGCGGGCCGGGCCGATGGCGCCGGGGCCCAGCTTCTCGCAGACCACGGCGACCGCGCCGTAGCAGATGACGAAATGCAGCGCCCAGATCGTCGGCGGCAGGCTGATGCGCCACAGGCTTTCGCGCTCCTCCGCGAACTCGGCCGGATTATGCTCCCGCTGCTCTTCGCGGGCCTGGGTTGCCGTCTGTGCCGTTCTGCGCCCCTGCCGGGCCTTGGATCCTGTCATGCCCGCCTCCTATGCCAGCGCCAGCGGGGCCAGGCCGAAGACCGCCCCGATGACCAACGCCATAAGGCCCATGAAGTGCCAGTAGAGCGTCGAATTGGCGAGATCGGCGTCATAGACCGGGGTCAGCTTGCCGAAGATCGACCCGGCCAGGCAGTAGCCCTGCATCAGCGCGCCGAGGCCCGCGTGCGCCACGCCCCAGATCATCAGCGCCCAGAGCATCGCCGGGTAGACGTGCGAGACCGGGTCCAGCGGCAGAACCGCCAGGATCAGCGCCGCCGCCCCGGCCAGGCTGGCCGCCATGCCGCCCGCCAGCGCCAGCCGCGCCGCGCCCTGGCGGTGGCGCTTGTTAAGCTCGCGCGCCGCGATGGTCGCCGCCCAGCCGCTGACCAAAGCCAGCACCGCCAGCACCGTCCAGAGGGTGACGGGGTGCAGCGCCCCTTCGGGCGGGAAATCGGGCTGCGCGGTCCAGTAGAAGAAATAGCCGAA
>JBPEXR010000061.1:0-2500 GCA_052031355.1 Paracoccaceae bacterium | reverse complement strand
GCGAAAAGGGCGGCGCCACGCGGCACCGCCCCCGATAGTGCGACCCTGCTCGCGCTTACTTCAACCGCGCCCAGGTCTGCTTGGCGCAGAACAGCCCCCCCGCGACGCAGCCCGACAGCTTCAGCCGGTCGCCGTTCAGGTCGATCTTGCCGAGGTAGATCTTGTTGTTCGAGGGCCGCCAGACCTTGCCCCGGTACTTGTTGGGCCCGTCGGGGACCATGTTCATCACCAGCATCTGGCCCAGGTTGGGCGACTTGTATTCGCCGTCGCTGTTGAACGTGCGCACGATCGTGCCGCAGATCGCCGGGCCGCAGGGCGCCATCATCACGTGGGCATAGGCCCCGTCGTCGACCTCGGTCTGCCAGACCCCCTCCACCGGGTCGGCGGCCTGGGCCGCCCCGGCCACCAGGCCGAAGACCGCGGCCATCATCCATCTGCGCATCAGCACCTCCTCTTGGCTTGCGCCCCGATCAGAGGCGATGCGCCCCCGCCGGGTCAAGAGGGACGGCGCGTGACGTTGCATCCCGCGCCCCCGCGTGCCATGAGCCTGCCGACGATCCCGCGAAGGAGCCTGCCATGATCCTCTACCCGGCCATCGACCTGAAAGACGGGGCCGCCGTGCGCCTGCTGCGCGGCGAGATGGACAAGGCGACGGTCTTCAACGAGGACCCGGCCGCCCAGGCGCGGGCCTTCGTCGAGGCGGGCTGCGAATGGCTGCACCTCGTCGATCTGAACGGCGCCTTCGCCGGCGCGCCGGTGAACGGCGCCGCGGTCGAGGCGATCCTGGCGCAGACGGATGTTCCGGCTCAGCTGGGCGGCGGCATCCGCGACATGGCGACGATCGAGGCCTGGCTGGGCAAGGGCCTGGCGCGGGTGATCCTGGGCACCGTGGCGGTGGAAGACCCCGGCCTGGTGCGCGAGGCGGCGCGCGCCTTCCCGGGCCAGGTCGCGGTGGGCATCGACGCGCGCAAGGGGCGCGTGGCCACCAAGGGCTGGGCCGAGGAAACGGACGTGCAGGCGACAGAGCTGGCCAAGTCGTTCGAGGACGCGGGCGTTGCCGCGATCATCTACACCGACATCGACCGCGACGGCGCCATGGGCGGCCCCAACGTGGCCGAGACGGCGGCCCTGGCGCGGGCGGTCTCGATCCCGGTCATCGCTTCCGGCGGCGTCTCCTCGCTGGCGGATCTCAAGGCGCTGCGCGACTGCGGCGCGCCGCTGGATGGCGCGATCTCTGGCCGGGCGCTCTACGACGGGGCGATCGACCTGGCCGAGGCGCTGAAAGTGCTCAAGGGCTGAGGACTGACCCGCCTCAGGCGCTCAGGCGCCGGGGCGGCATCTCCGCGTCTATCTCCTGGCCGCGCGGATCGCCCGCAGCGCCCTTGGCGATGGCGTCATAGGCCAGCCAGGTGCTGCCATCGGCCTCGCGGTAGACCAGCGCGCGCAGCGGCGGGCGGGCGGCGCCATAGGGATCGGCGAAGAGAATCATCTCCGTATCGCCCAGTTGCGCGTGATCGACGCGGGCAAAGACCTCGGCCCCCGCGGCGGCGGCGGCGCGCTCCAGCGCGTCAGCGGTGGCGGCGACGTCGAGATCGCTCTGCACCCGTTCCAGCACCGCCAGAGAGGGCTGCGCCATGACGGCCAGAAGCGACTGCGTGAGAGTTTCCTGCATGGTTCTGCCTCCAAGTGCTTGCAGGGCCAACGCCCGGCCGCCGGGGCGGTTCCGGCGGCGCAGGGCGCGCCAATTGCGCCTCGGCGGGATCTGGCCTAACAAAGCGCCGGACCACCGCGAGGCCGCCATGCTGAAAACCCGGATCATCCCCTGCCTCGACGTTGCCGACGGGCGCGTCGTGAAGGGCGTCAACTTCGTCGATCTGCGCGACGCGGGCGACCCGGTGGACGCGGCCCGCGCCTACGACGCCGCCGGGGCGGACGAGCTGTGCTTTCTCGACATCCACGCCACGCACGAGAACCGCGGCACCATGTTCGACGTGGTCCGCCGCACGGCCGAGCAATGCTACATCCCGCTGACGGTGGGCGGCGGCGTGCGCAGCCCCGAGGACGTGCGCAACCTGCTGCTGGCGGGGGCGGACAAGGTCTCGTTCAACTCCGCCGCCGTGGCAGACCCCACGGTCGTCGCCCGCGCGGCCGAGCGGTTCGGCAGCCAGTGCATCGTCGTGGCGATCGACGCCAAGACGGTCGCCCCCGGCAAGTGGGAGATCTTCACCCACGGCGGGCGCCGCGCCACCGGCATCGACGCGGTGGAATTTGCCCGCAAGGTCGAGGCGATGGGCGCCGGCGAGATCCTTCTGACCTCGATGGATCGCGACGGCACCCGCGCCGGCTTCAACCTGCCGCTGACGCGCGCCATCTCGGATGCGGTGGGCGTGCCGGTGATCGCCTCGGGCGGGGTGGGCACGCTGGACCACCTGGTCGACGGCGTGCGCGAGGGCGGCGCCTCGGCGGTGCTGGCCGCCTCGATCTTCCACTTCGGCGATTA
>JBPEXR010000060.1:0-2137 GCA_052031355.1 Paracoccaceae bacterium | reverse complement strand
TTCCTGCGCCCCGAGGCCCGCTTCGACAGCCTGGACGCCCTCGTCGCGCAGATGGACCGTGACAGCGCCGAGGCGCGCGCGATCCTGGACGGCCTGTGATGGACGCGGGCGAGGACCCCATCCCCCGGGACGGGCTGGAGCCGCGGTTCTGGGAACGCAAGAGCCTGCGCCAGATGAACCGCCGCGAATGGGAGGCCCTCTGCGATGGCTGCGGCAAGTGCTGTCTCAACAAGCTGGAGGACGAGGAGAGCGGCGAGGTCGCCCTGACCCGCATCGCCTGCCGGCTGCTGGACGGCGAAAGCTGCCGCTGCTCCTCCTACGAGACGCGCCACCGCTACGTGCCCGAATGCATCGTCATGCGGCCGCAGAACATCGACAAGCACGCCTACTGGATGCCCCGCACCTGCGCCTACCGCCTGCTGTGGGAGGGCAAGCCGCTCTACGACTGGCACCCGCTCATCTCCGGCGATCCGGAGACGGTGCATGCCGCCGGCGTGTCGATGCGCGGCCGCACCGTCAGCGAGGCCGCGGTCGAGGAAGACGATTGGGAAGACCACATTATCGAGGAACCGAGCTGATGAATTTCGCATCCGACAACTCCGGCCCCGTCCCGCCCCAGGTGCTGGAGGCGCTGGCCCGCGTGAACGAGGGCTACGCCATGGCCTACGGCGCCGACCCGGAGATGGACGTGGTGCGCGCGCGCCTGCGCGAGGTCTTCGAGGCGCCCGAGGCGGCGGTCTACCTCGTCGCCACCGGCACGGCGGCCAATTCCCTGGCCCTCGCCACGCTGGGCTCGCCCTGGCAGACGGTCTTCTGCACCCCGGTCGCCCATATCCACCAGGACGAATGCAACGCGCCGGAGTTCTACTCGGGCGGCGCCAAGCTGACGCTGGTGGGCGATGGCGACAAGATGACCCCGGCCGATCTGCGCGCCGCCATCGAGGCCGAGGAGACGCGCGGCGTGCACGGGCCCCAGCGCGGCCCCGTCTCGCTGACGCAGGTGACCGAGCGCGGCACCCTCTACACGCTGGGGGAGTTGACGGCCCTCACCGACGTGGCCCGCGCCTACGGCCTGCCGGTGCACATGGATGGCGCGCGCTTCGCCAATGCGCTGTCGGCGCTCGGCTGCACCGCGGCGGAGATGACCTGGAAGGCCGGCATCGACGCGGTCAGCTTCGGCGGCACGAAGAACGGCCTCATGGGCGCCGAGGCGGTGATCTTCTTCGACCCGGACAAAGCCTGGGAATTCGAGCTGCGCCGCAAGCGCGGGGCGCATCTCTTCTCCAAGCACCGCTACCTTTCGGCACAGATGTCGGCCTATCTTCAGGACGATCTCTGGCTCGACCTCGCCGCCCGCGCCAACGCCAATTGCGCGCGCCTCGTCGCCGGGCTGGACGGGGCAGAGCTTGCCCACCCCGCGCAGGCCAACATGGCCTTCCCGCGCCTCACCCGCGCCACCCACCGCCGCCTGCACGAGGCGGGCGCGATCTACCACATCTGGGACGGCACTCTCGAAGGCGACGATCCCGAAGAGCTGCTGACCGCCCGCCTCGTCTGCGACTGGTCCCTCCCGGAAGCCGAGATCGACCGCTTCTGCGAAATCGCCCGGCAAGTCACAGACTATTCCGCCAGGTGACAGGCCACGCGCGTCGCGCCGATGGGTCGCAGGCGCGGGCGTTCCTGGCGGCAGCGGTCCACGGCGATCGGGCAACGGGGGTGGAAGGGGCAACCCGGCGGCGGGTTGATCAGGTCGGGGATCTCGCCCTCCGGGGGTTCGATCTCGCGGCCGAAGCCGTCCATGCGGGGGGCCGCGTCGAACAGCATCTGCGTGTAGGGGTGTTTGGGCGCCTCGAACAGGCGGTCGCGGGGCGCCTCCTCGACCAGCGCGCCGAGGTAGAGCACGCCGATCTTGTCCGCCATGTGCTGCACGACCGTGAGATCGTGGCTGATGAAGAGGTAGGTCAGACCCAGTTCCTCGCGCAGGTCCGACATGAGGTTCAGAACCTGGCTCTGCACGGAGACGTCGAGGGCCGAGGTCGGCTCGTCGCAGACGATGATCTTCGGCCCCGAGGCGAGGGCCCGGGCGATGCAGATCCGCTGGCGCTGGCCGCCGGAGAACTCGTGCGGGTATTTCCCG
>JBPEXR010000006.1:0-18292 GCA_052031355.1 Paracoccaceae bacterium | reverse complement strand
CGGGCCATGGTCTCGGGGCAGGTGGTGGACACGATCACCAACATCAAGACGGTGAAGCTGTTCGCCCACGACGCGCACGAGGACCGCGCCGCGCTGGGCGCGATGGATGTCTTCCGCGAGCGGGCGCTGGACTTCGGGCGCCTTTCGGCCGGCTTCCGCTTCGCGCTGATGACCGTCGCCGGACTGTTGCCGGTGCTGCTGGTCGGGGCGACGCTGCTTTACTGGCAGGCGGGCGTGGCAAGCCCCGGCGATATCGTCGCCGCGGGCACCGTCTCCATCCGCATCGCGCAGATGACGGGCTGGGTGTCCTTCACGCTGATGGCGATCTACGCCAACGTCGGCGAGGTGGAGGACGGGATGCGCACCCTGACCCCCCGCCGCCGGCTGGAGGACAGCGCCGATGCAAGGCCGTTGCAGGTCGCCGGCGGGCACATCCGCTTCGAGGCGGTCAGCTTCGCCTACGGGCGCGAGGCGGGCGGCGTCGACGGGCTGGATTTCGAGGTCCGCCCGGGCGAGAAGCTGGGCATCGTCGGCGCCTCGGGGGCGGGGAAATCCACTTTGGTGGCGCTGCTGCTCAGGCTCTATGCCGCCGAGAATGGGCGCATCCTGATCGACGGGCAGGACATCGCCCATGTCACCCAGTCCAGCCTGCGCCAATCCATCGGCATGGTCACGCAGGAGACGGCGATGTTCAATCGCTCGGCCCGCGACAACCTGAAGTACGGCCGCCCCGATGCCAGCGACGCGATGATGGTCGCCGCCGCGAAGAAGGCCGAGGCGCATGACTTCATCCTCGACCTCGAGGACCACATGGGCCGGCGCGGCTACGACGCCTTTCTGGGCGAGCGGGGCGTGAAACTGTCGGGCGGGCAGCGCCAGCGCATCGCCCTGGCGCGCGCCATCCTGAAGGATGCGCCGATCCTGGTGCTGGACGAGGCGACGAGCGCGCTGGACAGCGAGGTGGAAGCGGCGATCCAGACCGCCCTCGACCGGGTGATGGAGGGCAAGACGGTGCTGGCCGTGGCGCACCGCCTCTCGACGCTGTCGAGCATGGACCGCATCATCGTGCTGGACGCCGGCCGCATCGCCGAGGCCGGCACCCACGAGGAACTGCTCGCCCGCCGCGGCCTTTACGCCCGCTACTGGGAGCGGCAGTCGGGCGGGTTCATCGGCCAAAGCGCGGCGGAATAGCCCGCGGGGGCTTTGCCCGGACCGGCGCGCGCTGTACATCGGCGCCATGACCGAAAGCCAGACCCAGACACCGGACCCCGCGCGCACCAGCGTGACGATCACCCGCCTCGGGCTGCGCGGCGACGGCGTGGCCGAGGGGCCGCTCTACGCCCCGCTGACCCTGCCGGGCGAGCGCGTCAGCGGCCGCCCCGAGGGCGACCGCCTGACCGAGATCCGCATCGAGGAACCGGTGCCCGACCGCGTGGCGCCGCCCTGCCGGCATTTCAAGCGCTGCGGCGGCTGCCAGCTGCAGCACGGCTCGGACGCTTTCGTCGCCGCCTGGAAGACCGAGGTGGTGGCCCAGGCCCTGGCCGCGCAGGGGCTGGAGGCGGAGATGAAGCCGATCCTGACCTCGCCGCCGCAGTCGCGCCGCCGCGCCACGCTGTCGGCCCGCCGGGGCAAGAAGGGCGCGACGGCCGGGTTTCACGCCCGCGCCTCGGGCGTCATCGTCGAGATCCCGGATTGCAAGCTGCTGGACCCCGCGCTGCTGGCCGCGCGCGAGATGGTGGCCGAACTGGCGATGCTGGGCGGCAGCCGCAAGGGCGAGGTGCAGGCCGCGCTGACCCTGTCGGAGGCCGGGCTCGACGTCGCGGTGCGCGGCGGCAAACCCCTGGACGGGGCGCTGCGCCTCGCGCTGGCGGAGCTGGCGCAGCGGCACGACCTGGCGCGCATCGCCTGGGAGGACGAGGTGATCGCCACCCGCCGCCCGCCGTTGCAGGCCATGGGCCGCGCCCGCGTCACCCCGCCGCCCGGCGCCTTCCTGCAGGCCACCGCCCAGGGTCAGGCCGATCTGACGCAGGCGGTGCGCGACGCGCTGGGCCCGCTGCGCGGCAATGCCCGGGTGCTGGACCTTTTTGCCGGCTGCGGCACCTTCGCGCTGCCGCTGGCCGAGGCGGCCGAGGTGCACGCGGTCGAGGGCGCGGGCGAGATGCTGCACGCCTTGGATGCCGGCTGGCGGCACGCGCAGGGCCTGCGCCGGGTGACGACCGAGGCGCGCGACCTTTTCCGCAACCCCCTGATCGCCGAAGAGCTGCATGGATATGCCGCCGCCGTGCTGGACCCGCCGCGCGCCGGCGCCGCGGCGCAGGTGGCGCAGCTGGCCGATGCCGGGCCGGCGCGGCTGGCTTATGTCAGCTGCAACCCGGCGACCTTCGCGCGCGATGCGGCGGTGCTGGTCGCGGGGGGCTACCGCCTGGACTGGGTGCAGGTGGTGGACCAATTCCGCTGGTCCGCGCATGTGGAGCTTGCAGCCGCCTTCACGCGCACGCATATGCCGGGGTGAACGGAGGGACGGATGCGGCAAACCCTGGAGAGCTGGCTGGCGCGCGACAGCGTGCGCAACGTGGTGATCGGCGTCATCGTTCTGAACGCGGTGATCCTGGGGCTGGAAACCTCGCCCGCGGCGATGGCGCGCGCCGGATCGCTGATCAAGGCGCTGGACTACGCCTGCCTTGCCTTCTTCGTCGCCGAGCTGGCGCTGAAGCTCTTTGCCCAGGGCGGGCGGTTCTTCCGCTCGGGCTGGAACATCTTCGATTTCCTGGTGGTGGGCATCGCGCTTGTGCCCTCGACCCACGGGCTGGGGGCGCTGCGGGCGCTGCGCATCCTGCGGGTGCTGCGCGTCGTCTCTGCCACGCCGCGGCTGCGGCGGGTGGTCGAGGGGTTCTTCCAGGCGCTGCCGGGCATGGCCAGCGTCTTCCTGCTGATGGCGATCATCTTCTACATCGGGGCGGTGATCTCGACCCAGCTGTTCGGGCCGCAGTTCCCCGAATGGTTCGGCTCGCTGGGGCTGTCGGCCTACACGCTCTTCCAGATAATGACGCTGGAATCCTGGTCCATGGGCATCGTGCGCCCGGTGATGGAGGTCTATCCCCTGGCCTGGGCCTTCTTCGTGCCCTTCATCCTGGTGACGACCTTCGCGGTGGTGAACCTGCTGGTCGGCCTGATCGTCAACTCGATGCAGGATGCCCACCACGAGGCCGACGCCGAACGGACCGAGAATTACCGCGACGAGGTGCTGGTCCGGCTGGAGGCGATCGAGCGCAAGCTTTCTGCCCGCGACGCCCCTCGCGAGGCTGGCCGCGACGGCACCCACGACTGACGGGCGCGCTGCGCCGCGCTGCGTCGCGTTGCGCGTCCGCGACGGGGCGGGCGGGAAAATGCGCCGTCTTGTCTGCATCCCCTGTGCGCGGCGCCCCGCTTGGGTTAGCCTGCTAAAAAAATACCAAGAGCAGACCCCGAGCAGGACAATGAAAATCTTCAAGCTGGTGATTCTGGTCGCGGCGCTGGCTGCGCTGTCGGCCTGTTCGAGCAAGTTCAAAACCTACAACGGCCCCGAGGTGACGCAGGTCCAGGTGCACAAGAGCGCCCGGAAAATGTACCTGATCCACCACGACAGGGTGCTGCGCGCCTACGACATCGGGCTGGGGTTCAACCCCGATGGCCACAAGATGCAGCAGGGCGACGGCCGCACGCCCGAGGGCGCCTACCTGATCGACCGGCGCAACCCGAACAGCAAGTTCCACCTCTCGCTGGGGATCAACTACCCCAACGAGATCGACGTGGCGCGGGCTTCGGCGCTGGGCGTCTCGCCGGGCGGGGACATCTTCATCCACGGGCGCCCCAAGCCCTACCGCCGCGGCGGACGCGACTGGACGGCGGGCTGCATCGGCGTCACCGACCGCGAGATCGAGGAGATCTACGCCATGGTCCGCGACGGCACGCCCGTCTACATCTACCCCTGACGTGAAAAGGGGCCCGGCGGCGGGCCCCTTTGTTCACGTGCGAAGGTGCGGGCCGCGCCGCGTCAGGAAATGCCCGGCGCCCCGCCTGCCGGTGCGCCCATGATCAGCGTCCACCACAGCTTGCCGTTCGGCTCCTGCAGCCAGTCGAAGCCCATCTCGCGGGCGGCCGGGTCCAGGATGACCTTGCGCGTGTCGGGCTGTTCCATCCAGGCCGAGAGGGTCTCCAGCTCGGTCTCGTAGGTCTCCGAAATGGTCTCGCCCAGCATCCGGCCGGCGTAGCCGACGCGCCGCACCCGGTCGAGCGGCGAGGAGCCGTCGGAGCCGAAGTGCCAGGCCCGGTTCTGGATCGACATGTCGCGCGAATGGGTCGCCGCGGCGGCGTTCAGGCGCGAATCCAGGCGCACCGTCGCCAGGCCCTGCGCCTCGCGCAGCGCGTTCACGGCGTCCAGCATCCGTTGCTGCACCTGCGCCTCCTGCCCGCCGGAGATGCGGTAGACCTTGGGCAGCGGCAGGCCGTCCGGCCCCAGCTGCGGCGCGACGGGCGCGGGCGCGCAGGCGGAAAGCGCCAGCAGCGCGACGAGAAGCGAGGCGATGATTCGCATGAGAGGATCCCGGATAATGACGTTTCACCCCCGTTATAGCGGCCCGGGCGGCGTTTCAAACCCGGCGCGCGTCCGAAGGCGGCGCCGGCGGCCCGACGCGCAATGGATGCGCAAGAGGCCCGCAGGTGTCGCGCAAGAGGCGCGCAGGCGCCCTGCGTGGCCGGAATGACGCGTTTCGCCCCCTTGCAGGCAAGTTGATTTGCTCTGCCCCGCCCCCGAATTAATATTCGCTTAATCACAGATGAACCTACCGGAGAGTGACATGACCGATTCGATCTTCAATCGGCCGGGGCGACGCGCCTTTCTGGCCGGGGGGGCGGCGCTGCTCGCTGCACCGGCCGTTTCGACGGCGCAGACCGTGGAGATGGAACAGGAAATCGACACGCACACCCGCCGCAACATCTCATCCTTCCGGGCGATGGACTGGCGCCCCTATTTCAGCTCGCTGAACAACGGGGCGATCCTTGTCGATATCTCCAGCCGCGCGCTGCATTACTGGAGCGAGGATGAAAGCCTCTACCGCCTGTTCCCCTCTTCCGTGCCGCTGACCGAGGACCTGACGCGCCGCGGCCGCACCCGCGTGGTGCGCAAGGTCGAGGGCCCCTCCTGGCGGCCGACGCCGGCGATGAAGAAGCGCAACCCCGAATGGCCGGACTACGTGCCGCCGGGGCCGGACAACCCGCTGGGCACCCATGCGCTGTACCTCAGCTGGACCTATTACCGCATCCACGGGACCCACGATACGCGCAAGATCGGACGCCGTTCCTCCAACGGCTGCATCGGTCTTTACAACGAGCATATCGCAGAACTTTTCGGCCTGGCGAAGGTCGGAACGCAGGTGTTGCTTATTTGACGACATCGCCTGACGCGGCGGGATCGGGCCAACAAGTTACATTTGCTAAGGCGGATTATTGCTGGTTAAGAGAGTCTTACAAGGCAAGTCTTGGAGCCTGGCGGCGTCCGATCCCGCGCGCCGTTTCGGGCGAATCACTGGAGGTTGACTATGAAGAAACTCGTCCTCGCTGCGGCCCTCTCCGCAGCCGCTTCGACCGCGTTCGCTGGCAGCATGGCCGCGCCCGTGATGGAAGCCCCCGTCATCGTGGAAGAGACCACTGCAGCGTCCTCGTCGGCTGGCGTCCTCGTGCCGCTGCTGATCCTGGCGCTGGTCGCGGCAGCCGCGCACGACTGATCCGGCCGGGCGCACCGCCGCTTGCGCGGCGCGCCGGCTGCGGGGCCGTCCCTTCGGGGGCGGCCCTTTGCGTTTCGGCCGCCGGACTTTGGCGCCGTGGGCCGACAAGCCCGGGCCGGGTTCGGGGCCAGGTTCGGGGGCGGTGTCGAGGCCGGGGTGATTGCATTGCGCGCCGCGCGGGGCCAAAAGGCGGGCGGAACGCGCGCCCGTGCCGGCCGCGCCAGAACCGAGGCCCGCCCATGTCCGACTGTCCCGCCCCCGCCCGTATCGAGCTGCGCGGCATCCGCCTGCGCCGCGGCGAGCGGCAGGTGCTGGACGACATCTCCCTGGACATCGCGGCGCGGCGGATCGGCGTTGTCGGGCGCAACGGCTCGGGCAAGACGACGCTGGCGCGGGTGCTTTGCGGGCTGGCCCAGCCCGATGCGGGCGCGGTGCGCATCGGCGGCGTCGACGTGCAGTCCGACCGCCGCGGCGCGCTGCAGGCGGTGGGGCTGATCTTCCAGAACCCCGACCACCAGATCATCTTCCCCACGGTCGAGGAGGAAGTGGCCTTCGGCCTTGCCCAGCAGGGCCGCCCCCGCGCCGAGGCGCGCGCCGCGGCCCGCGCCGCGCTGGCCGAATTCGGGCGCGAGGATTGGGCCCCGCGCCCCGTCGCCACCCTGTCGCAGGGCCAGCGGCACCTGGTGTGCCTGATCTCGGTCCTGGCGATGCGCCCCGCGGTCATCGTGCTGGACGAGCCCTTCACCGGCCTCGACCTGCCCACCACCCGCGCGCTGCGCCGGGCGCTGGACGCGCTGCCGCAGACGCTGGTGCAGATCACCCATCAGCCCGCGGCGCTGGCGGGCTACGACCACCTGGTCTGGCTGGAGGAGGGGCGCGTCGCGGCGCAGGGGCCGGTGGCGGAGGTGCTGCCCGCCTTCGAGGCCGCCATGGCGCGGGAGGATGGCGATGCTTTCGCTGACCTCCCCGGTTGAGACGCCCTACCACCGGCTGCGGCCGGGGGTGAAGCTGGCGGCGCTGGCGCTGGGCACGCTGGCGCTGTTCTCGGCCGAGGGGCTGGCGGTGCAGGCCGGCGCGCTGGCGGGGGTCGCGGCCCTCTACCTGCTGGGCGGCTGGCGCTTCGCGCGCGAGGGCGCGCGGATGCTGAAGCCGGTGCGCATCTTCGTGGCGGTGGTGCTGCTGTGGCACCTGGCGACGGAAAGCCTGGCCCAGGGGCTGGAAATCTCGCTGCGGATGGTGGCGGCGGTGGCCCTGGCCAACCTGGTGACGATGACGACCCGCCTCGACGCGCTGCTGGCGCTGGTCGAACGGCTGGCCGCCCCGCTGGCGCGGCTGGGCCTGCCGGTGCGCGTGCTGTCCACCGCGATCGCCATGTTCCTGCGCTTCCTGCCCGTGCTGATCGAGAAGGGCGCCGCCCTGCGCGAGGCCTGGTCCGCCCGCAGCCGCCGCCGCCCCGGCTGGCGCCTCGTGGCGCCGTTGGCGCTGCTTGCCATCGACGATGCCGAACGTGTAGCAGAAGCGCTGAGGGCCCGAGGCGGGCTCGTGGAACAACGCAATCGGAAGGATTGATCCTTGGAACGCAACATCGCCCTTATTGCCCTGTTCGCCGCGCTGATCGCGGCCCTTGGCCTGGTGCCGAAATTCTCGCTGGCCTTCGGCGTGCCGATCACCGCACAGAGCATGGGCATCATGCTGTGCGGCACGGTTCTGGGCGCGCGGCGCGGGGCGCTGGCGGTGCTGCTGTTCCTTCTGCTGGTGGCGCTGGGCCTGCCGCTTCTGGCCGGCGGCCGGGGCGGGCTGGGCGTCTTCGCCGGCCCCTCGGTCGGCTTCCTGGTCGGCTTCCCCATCGCCGCCTTCGTCGCCGGCCTGGTGACCGAGCGCCTGCGCGGCGTGCCGACCTTCGGCGCCGCGGCGCTGGGCGCGCTGCTGGGCGGGGTCGTGGCCCTCTACATCCCCGGGATCATCGGCATGGCGGTGATGCTGGACAAGACGCTGGCCGAGGCCGCGGGCCTGAGCGCGATCTTCATCCCGGGCGATATCGTCAAGGCGGTGCTGGCCGCGGGGATCACCGCCGGGCTGGCCCGCGCCCGCCCCGGCGCGGTGCTGTCGCGCGCCTGATCCATTCGAATTCACGAGCGAAGCGCCCCGGCACGGTCCGGGGCGTTTTCGTTTGCGCCGCCTAGCCGCGGATCAGAAGCGCGGTGCCCAGGCCCCCGGCGGCGGCGATGGCCGCCAGGCCCACCTCGCCGGGCCCGAGGTCGGACACCAGCCGCACCGCCAGCACCGCGCCCGAGGCGCCGATCGGGTGCCCGCGCGCCAGCCCGCCGCCCCGTGGGTTGACGATCCGCGCGTCGATCCCGGCCTCGCGCTGGCAGGCGATGGCCTGGACGGCATAGGCCTCCATGATCTCCGCCTGGGCCAGCTGCGCCGGGGTCAGCTGCGCCGCGGCCAGCGCCTCGGCGATGGCGGGCACGGGGGCCAGGCCCGGTTGCGCCGGATCGCCGCCCAGGGTGCGCCCGCCCAGCACCTCCGCCCCGCGCTGGCCAAGGCGCCGGGCGACGTGATCCGCCACCAGAAGGCACAGGGCCGCGCCGTCGGCGGCCACGGCGGCGGTGGCATGGGTGACGCTGCCGGCCAGCCGCGGCGCCCGGGCGCACAGCTGCGGGGTCAGCCGGCGGGCGAAGGGATCGGCCTGCGCGTTCACGCCGGGCAGGGGCGTGATCTCCCGCGCCAACTGGGCGGCGGCGGCACGGGCCTTGGCGTGGCTCGCCTGCGCCCAGCCCGCCTGCGCCGCGGCGCCGATCCCCAGAGCCTCGGCCAGGGCGGCGGCGGCCTCGGGCATCAGCGGGTCGCGTTCGGGGAAGGGCGAAAAGGGCGGCTGGTCGTAGGGCCGCAGCCCCTCGGGGCCCTGCCAGGCGCGGTAGGGGCGGCGCGAGTAGCTTTCCACCCCGCCGGCCAGCACCACCTCCGCCTGGCCCGCGGCGATCATCGCCTGGCCCAGCAGCAGCGCGTCCAGGCCGCCGCAGCACTGGCGGTCGAGGGTCAGCCCGGCGACACGCTCGGGCAGGCCGGCGGCGAGGGCGGCGAGGCGCGCCGGGTTGCCGCCCGCGCCCAGGGCGTTGCCCAGGATCACCTCGTCCACCGCCGCGCCCGGCAGGCCGGCGCGGTTCAGGCAATCGCGGATCACCGGCGCGGCCAACTCGTGCGGCGCGAAACCGGCCAGCGCGCCGCCGCGGGGGGCGACGATGCTGCGGCGGGCGGCGAGGATGCGGACGCTCATGCCCGGCCCCCCGCCGGCGCGGCGGCGCCTGCCAGCCGCGCCAGCGCCACGAGGTCCGGCTTGCCGCCGGGCAGCAGGGGGAAGTCCGTGAGGCGTTGCCAGTCGCGTGGAGCCAGCGCCGGGCCGAAGACGGCGCGGCAGGCGCGGGCCAGGTCTTCAGGCGCGGCCGTGCCGGCAAACAGCGCGACGGGCACCTGGCCCCGCCGCACGTCGGGGCGGGACAGGACGGCGGCGTGCTGCACCCCGGGTTGGGCGAGGATCAGCGCCTCCAGCGCCTCGGGGTAGAGGTTGCGATCGGCGACGGTGAACATGCGCGCCGCGCGCCCCAGCAGGACAAGGTTGCCCTCCGGGTCCAGCCGCCCCACCTCGCCGGCGCTGACCGGCGCGCCGAGGGGGCGGGCGGTGCCGTCCAGCACCTCCGCCTCGGCCAGGTAGGGGCTGCTCACGAAGACCTCGCCCGGCGTGCCTGCGGGCACCGCCGTGCCGTCCGGCCCGCGCAGCTCCAGGCGCACGCCGGGGTAGGCGGGGCCGACCTCGCCGGGGGTGGCGCCGGGGCCGGCGAGGGTGATGAAACTCGTCTCTACCGCGCCGTAAAACACCCGGATCTCGGCGTTCGGGAAGGTGGCCCGGGCCGCCGCGCGGGTGGCCGCGTCCAGGAAACCGCCGCCCACCAGAACGTGCCGCAGCGCGGGCAGGGGCGGGCTTTCGGCCAGTTGGCGAAGCTGCGTGGGCGTGGCGTAGAGGATGTCGACATGCGCCGCCCGCAACCGCGCCGCGGCGCGGTCGGGGCGCAGCCCGGTGCAGAGGTGGCAGGTGGCGCCCAGGCTCAGCGCCTCCGCGGCGGCGTAGAGGGTGAGGCTGGACTCCAGCCCGCCCAGCAGGCCCAGCCGCCGCCCGGGGCCAAGGGCGAAGAGCCGCGCGTTGACCGCGAAGGAGGCGCGCCAGCTGTCGGGGCGGCGCAGGATGACGCGCGGCGCCCCGGTGCTGCCGGAGGAGGCAAGCCAGAGGCGCCCCGCGGCGGCGGCGGGCATGGTGGGGGCGGGGCCGCTTGCGCCGGCCGGGGCGATGCCCGCGCCGCGACCGGCCTCCAGCGCCGCCAGCCAGCGCGCCAGCCGCTCGGCCGGGGGGCCGGCGTCGATCCAGCCGTCATTGGGGGCTGCCTCGGGGGGCGCCACCTCGCCGCCGTCCGGGCCGTAAAGGCGCGCCTCGGGGTGGCGCCGCAGGGGCGGGGGCGCCGCGGCCTCCCGCGCCGGGGTCACGCCAGCCAGCCCTGCAGGTTGTCCTCGATGATCCCGGCGAGGGCGTCGATATGCGCCGCGTCGTCGTTGAGGCAGGGGATATAGGTGAAGGATTCGCCGCCGGCCTCCTCGAAGCTTTCGCGGATCTCCTCGTTGATCTCCTCCAGCGTCTCGATGCAATCGGCGGAGAAGGCCGGGGCGATCACCGCGATGCGCTTGCGCCCCTCCTCGCGCGCCTGGCGGGCGACTTCCTCGACCGTGTAGGGCTTCAGCCACTCCTCGGGGCCGAAGCGCGACTGGAAGGTGGTGACGATGCGCCCCTCCTCCCAGCCCAGCGCCTCGCGCAGCAGGCGCGAGGTCTTCTGGCACTGGCAATGGTAGGGGTCGCCCTGCATGAGGTAGCGCTGCGGCACCCCGTGGTAGGAGGCGATCAGCACGTCGGGCTCCTGCGGCAGTTCGGCATAGGCGCGGCGCACCGAATCGGCCAGCGCCGCGATGTAGCGCGGATCCTCGAAGTAGGGATCGACGACGCGGGCGGTGGGCTGCCAGACCTGGCGCTGCAGCGCGCGGAAGAAGGCGTCGTTGGCGGTGGCCGAGGTGGCGCCCGCGTAATGCGGGTAGAGCGGGAAGAAGAGGATGCGCCGGCAGCCGGCCTCGACCAGCGCCTCTACCCGAGAGGCGGTGGAAGGATTGCCGTAACGCATGGCGAAATCGACGATCACCTGCTCGCCGTAGCGCGCCTGCAGCCGGTCCCGCAGGGCGGCGGTCTGCGCCTTGGTGATGGTCATCAGCGGGCTCTCGTCCGCCTCGGTGTTCCAGATCGACCGGTAGGCGGCGCCGGAGGTGAAGGGCCGCTTGGCCAGGATCACCGTCTGCAGCAGCGGCTGCCACTTCCAGCGGGGATAGTCGATCACCCGCTGGTCCGACAGGAACTCCGACAGGTAGCGCCGCATCGACCAGTAGTCGGTGCCGTCGGGGGTGCCGAGGTTGGCCACCAGCACGCCCACCTTGCCGGTGCGCACGGGCGGGTGGTCGGCGGGGGCGTTCGCGGGGCGCCGGGCCGGGGCTGCGTCGTCTCTCATGCCTGCGTTCCTTGGGTGGCGATCCTTTCGGAGATAACCGAATGCCCGCCCCGGTCAATCGCGCAGCGGGTTTTCCCGTGTCCCGAGGGCGGCAGCGAGACTTTGTGTCGCGCTTCCCGGACGCAGCGGCTGGGGCTGCGAGGCATCGGGTGCCCAGCCCGTCAGGTAGATCATCTCGGCGGTGGCGGGGATGCCATTCGCGTCGCCGAAATGCGCGGCGTAGAGGCGCGCGGCCTCCAGCAGCACGGCGCGGCGGGTGGGCCGGCGCAGGCGGGCGGCCAGGGCGTTGCCTTCGCCCATGGCGCGCAGCTCGCGCATCAGGCGCAGCGGGTCGGGGTAGCGCACGGTCAGGGTTTCGCTGTCGGTCACCGGCAGGGCGAAACCGGCGCGTTGCAGCAGCCCGCCCAGGTCGCGGATCTCGGCCATCGGGGCGATGCGGGGCGAGAGCCCGCCGGTGAGGCGCGATTCGGCCTCGGCCAGGGCGGTGCGCAGCTCGTGCAGGCTTTGCCCGCCGAAAAGCACCCCCAGGAACAGGCCGTCGGGCCGCAGCGCGCGGCGCGCCTGCACCAGTTGGCCCACCGGGTCCTCGGCCCAGTGCAGCGCCAAGGCGTGGATCACGCAATCCTGCGCGCCCTCGGCCAGGTCCAGCACCTCGGTATCCGGCACGATGCGCGCCTCGGGAAAGGCCCGCTGCCAGGGGCCGGGCTGGCCGGTGACGATCGCCACGTCGCGAAAGGTTCTGTTAACCATGCTCAGCCGATCCTGGACCGAGGCGATGGCCTCGGCGTGCAGGAACAGCGCCTCGTCCGCCCCCGGGGCGCGGGCGCTGCGGCGGCGTTGACGCTCCAGGGCGGTGCGGTCGGTCAGGCGGGGCGGCTGGCTCATGCGGTGCACTTAAGCGCGCGCCGGGGGCGATGCAATCGCGGGCTGCGGACCAGGCGCGGCGCGTGGCGCCGCGGGCAGGGGTTTGGCCTCCGCGTGGCGGCAGGGTCTGGACGGGTTTGCCGGGCGGTGTGGCTCTTGCGCGGGGTCGGCTGCGCGCGCGGCGCTGGGCGTGATTGCGCGGGGCGGCAGGGGAGGCCTGCCGCGGCGGGGTGTCCCGGCCCCGTGGTTCCACGGACGCCGGGCGAAACGGCGGTATAGGGAGCGAACGACAGAATGCAGACCACGACCGGCCCGGGGGCGGAGGCCCCCGGCGCCCCCCACGATCCGGACCCGCCCCCCTGGCGCCGCGCACTGCGCACGGGGCTGGGCCTGCTCTACCCGCCGCGGTGTTTCGCCTGCGGCTGCATCACCGCGACGCCGGGCCTTTGCGGGCCGTGCTGGGCCGACACGCCCTTCCTGGGCGGCACCCTCTGCGCCGGTTGCGCGGTGCCGTTGATGGGGCCGCGGACGGCGGAGGCGGAGTATTGCGACGCCTGCCTCGCCCACCCGCCACCCTGGCACCGCGCGGCGGCACCGCTGCGCTACGACGGCACGGCGCGGCGGCTGGTGCTGGCGCTAAAGCATGGCGACCGGCTGGACCTGGCAGGCCCGGCCGCCGCCTGGATGCTGGCGGCGCTGGGGCGCCTGCCCGGGCCGCCCCCCGGGCCGGGGGCGCTGGTGGTGCCCATGCCGCTGCACTGGCGGCGGCGGATCGCGCGGCGCTACAACCAGTCGGCGCTGCTGGCGCAGCGGATCGCGCGCACGGCGGGCTGGGCCTATGCCCCCGGCGCGCTGCAGCGCCGCCGCGCCACCCCGCCGCTGGAGGGGCGCGGCCGGGCCGAGCGGCAGCGCCTGCTGGCGGGCGCCATCCGCGCCGCGCCGCGCGCCCCGCCGCTGGCCGGGCGCGACGTGGTGCTGGTGGACGATGTCGCCACCTCCTGCGCCAGCCTGCGGGCCTGCGCCGCCGCCCTCGCGCCGCTGAACCCCGGTAAAATTTACGTCCTCGTGCTGGCACGGGTGGCGCCGCCCGACTAAGTCTTGGGGCAAGCAATGCCAGAGGATGCCATGCAACCGGTCGAGATCTACACCTCCCCCTTCTGCGGGTTCTGCCACGCCGCCAAGCGCCTGCTGCAGTCCAAGAACGTCAGTTTCACCGAGATCGACGTCTGGGACGACCCGGCGCGCAAGCAGGAGATGATCCAGCGCGCCAACGGCGGGCGCACCGTGCCGCAGATCTTCGTGGGCGAGACGCACGTCGGCGGCTCGGACGAGCTGCACGCGCTGGAACGGGCCGGCAAGCTCGACGCGCTGCTGCAGGGCTGATGCGCGCCGCGCTGCTGCAGATGACCTCCTCCGACCAGCCGGGGGAGAACCTGGACATCGCGCGGCAGATGCTGCGCGAGGCGGCGGCGGGCGGCGCCCAGCTGGCGCTGACGCCGGAGGTGACGAACTGCGTCTCCACCTCGCGGGCGCACCAGGCGCAGGTGCTGCGGACGGAGGCCGAGGACCCGGTGCTGGCCGGCCTGCGCGAGGAAGCGGCCCGCGCCGGGCTGTGGCTGCTGATCGGCAGCCTGGCGCTGAAGGCCGAGACGCCAGGCGCGGCGCCCTTCGTCAACCGCTCGATCCTGGTCGGCCCGGCGGGCGAGATTGCCGCGCGCTACGACAAGATCCACATGTTCGACGTGGATGTGACGGCGGAGGAGACGTTCCGCGAATCGGCGGCCTTCCGCCCCGGCGGCGCAGCGGTTCTGGCCAAGACCCCCCTCGCGGCGCTGGGGCTGACCGTCTGCTATGACTTGCGTTTCGCCTACCTGCACCGTGCGCTGGCCAAGGCCGGGGCGCAGGTGCTTTGCGTGCCGGCGGCCTTCTCGCCGGTGACCGGCGCCGCCCATTGGGAGGTGCTGCTGCGCGCCCGCGCGATCGAGACGGGCTGCTTCGTGCTGGCCCCGGCGCAGACGGGCACCCATGCCGCGCAGGCCGGCAGCCCGCGCCGCACCCACGGGCACAGCCTGGCGGTGGCCCCCTGGGGCGAGGTGCTGCACGATTCGGGCACCGCGCCCGGCGTCGCGCTGGTTGATCTTGACCTAAGCGAAGTGGCAAAAGCGAGACAGCGCGTCCCCGCGCTGCACCACGACCGCCCCTTCACGGGGCCCTAGACGCCCCGCGCCCGGGGCGCAGCCGGCGCGGCCCCCGCGCCCCAGCGAGGCCCGGACCTGATGAGCGAAGACGAACACGCGCTGGCCGTCACCCTCTTCAGCGAGATCCTGACCGCCGACCAGCTGGTGCGCAACCGGCTGAGCCGCGTCCTGCCCAAGGGCATGGAAATCTCGCATTTCTCGGTGCTGAACCACCTGGCGCGCTTCGGGGCGGAGCGCAGCCCGGCGCAGCTGGCCAAAAGCTTTCACGTCACCCGCGGCGCGATGACGAACACGCTGGGCAAGCTGGAATGGGCCGGCTACGTCCACATCCGCCCCGACTGGGACGACGCGCGGCGCAAGATGGTGGCGATCAGCCCGGCCGGGCGGCGGGCGCGCGACGCGGCGCTGGCCGCCATCGCGCCGATGATCAGCGAGCTGGTGGGCGAGCTGGGCCACGACAAGGTGCGCGCCGCGCTGCCGATCCTGCGCGAGCTGCGGCTGAAGCTGGAGGACGGCGGCTAGGCGCCCCGGCCTGGTGCCTCGATGCCTACCGTGCCTCCGGCGCCCGCGCCGCGGTGACGTAGTTCACCGAAAGGTCGCGGTCCGAGAGCGACCATTGCCAGCTTACCGGGTTGAAGACGAAGCCCTTGCGGTCCACCGGCTCCAGCCCCGCGCGGCGCATCAGGTCGAACAGCTCGTCCGGGGTGATGAACTTCGACCAGTCGTGGGTGCCCTTCGGCAGCCAGCGCATCACCCATTCCGCGCCGACGATCGCCATGGCGAAGCTCTTGGCGTTACGGTTGATGGTTGAGCATATGTGCAGCCCGCCGGGGCGCAGCAACCGCCGGCAGGCGGTCAGGTAGGCCAGCGGGTCGGCGACATGTTCGACCACTTCCATGTTGAGCACCGCGTCGAACTGCAGCCCCTCCTCGACCAGCGCTTCGGCGGTGGCGGCGCGGTAGGTGATCTGCAGGCCCGACTGGCGGGCGTGCGCCTCGGCCACCGGGATGTTGCCGGCGGCGGCATCGACGCCCGTCACCTCGGCGCCGAGGCGGGCCATCGGCTCGCACAGCAGGCCGCCGCCGCAGCCGATGTCGAGGATGCGCAGCCCCTCGAACGGGCGCGGCTGCGACAGGTCACGGTCGAATTCCGCCGCGATCTGCGCGGTGATGTAATCCAGCCGGCAGGGGTTCAGCATGTGCAGCGGCTTGAACTTGCCGTTCGGGTCCCACCATTCGGCGGCCATCGCCTCGAACTTGGCGATTTCATCGGGGGCGACGGTGCCGGTTTGGGCTGACATGGCGAAGTCCTATGGTTTCGTGTCCCGCCGGATGTATATAGGTGGGACATGGACAAATTCTCGGGCCAAAAGCGCGCAGGGCGCTGTCTCTATCCGCCGATCGATCCCTTCGATCAGCGCAAGCTGGACGTGGGCGACGGCCATTCCCTCTATGTGGAGCAATGCGGCAATCCGCAAGGCCAGCCGGTGGTGGTGCTGCACGGCGGGCCGGGGGGCGGCTGCAGCCCGGCGATGCGCCGCTACTTCGATCCCGCGCGCTACCGCGTGATCCTGTTCGACCAGCGCGGCTGCGGCCGGTCGCGCCCGCATGCCAGCGTCGAGGCGAACACCACCTGGCACCTCGTCGCCGACATCGAGCGGATTCGCCGCGCGCTGCAGATCGAGCAATGGGCCGTCTTCGGCGGCAGCTGGGGCGCGACGCTGGCGCTGATCTATGCCCAGGCGCATCCGCAGGCGGTCAGCCACCTGGTGCTGCGCGGCGTCTTCCTGATGACCAAGGCGGAGCTGGAGTGGTTCTACGGCGGGGGCGCCGGGCAGTTCTGGCCCGAGACCTGGGCCCGGTTCGAGCAGCTGATCCCCGAGGAAGAGCGCGGCGACATGATCGCCGCCTACCACCGGCGGCTCTTCTCCGGCGATATCCGCGAGGAGACGCGCTATGCCCGCGCCTGGGCGGGTTGGGAGAACGCGCTGGCCTCGGCCCATTCCAACGGCATGACGGGCGAGGCCCCCGGCGAATACGCCCGCGCCTTTGCCCGGCTGGAGAATCACTATTTCACCCACCTGGGTTTCCTGGACCGCGACGGCCAGATCCTGGAGGAGATGCCGCGCATCGCCCATATCCCGGGCTACATCGTGCAGGGCCGTATCGACATGATCTGCCCGCCGCGCAGCGCCTGGCGCCTGGCCGAGGCCTGGCCCAACGCCCAGCTCAAGCTGGTGCAGGGCGCGGGGCATGCCCTGTCCGAGCCCGGCATCAGCGAGGAGCTGGTGCGCATCATGGACAACCTCTGACCGGCGCACCGGGGGGGCCAGTTTCAGGCGCCGTCCCGCCGCGGGGCTTGCGGCGGGGGCGGCACCGCGTCATCCTTCGCAGGCTTCAGGGAAGGCCGCGATGACCCGTTTCAACCGACGTCAGCTTCTGTCCACCGGCGCCTTCGCGACGCTGCTGGCGGCGGGCGGCATGGCGCCGGCGGCGCCCGCGGGCGTGCTGCGCGCCGGGCTGGGCGGGGCGCAATGGGGCGACGGCTGGGACCCGCGCGGCCACGCGGACCTGTTCATGCTGGCGGCCGGGCAGGGCGCCGTCTTCGACTGCCTGACGGAGATCGCCGCCGACGGCAGCCTGCGCGGCGAGCTGGCGACCGGCTGGCGCTGCGACGCCGCCGCCCGGCGTTGGCAGATCGAGCTGCGCCGCGACGTGACCTTCCACAACGGCCAGCCCTTCGGGGCGGAGGATGTCATCGCCTCCTTCGCGCTGCACCGCGAGGGCGCCTCGCCGGCGCGGCCGCTGTTGCAGAACATCCGCCGCATGCGGGCGCGCCACGCCCATCTGCTGGAGGTGGAGCTGGCGCGCGGGCACGCGGATTTTCCGTACCTTCTGGCCGATTATCACCTCGTCATCCTGCCGCATCGCCACATGGCGGCGGCGCTGGAGCAGGGCATCGGCACCGGCCTTTATCGCGCCGAACGGCTGGAGCCGGGGCGACTGTTCACCGGGCGGCGGGTCGCGGGCCATTACAAGGACGGCCGCGCCGGCTGGTTCGAGGCGGTGGAGTTTCACGCCCTGCCCGACCCCGCCGCGCGGGCCGAGGCGCTGGCCGCCGGGCAGATCGACTGCGCCGAGGGGCCGGGCCCAGCCCTTGCCGCGCAGCTGGAAGCACAGGGCGCCATGCTGCGCCGGGTGCCGGGCAACCGGCGGCTGGCCTTCGCCATGCGCTGCGACCGCGCGCCCTTCGACCGGCCCGAGGTGCGCCGCGCGCTGAAGCTGGCGGTGGACCGGCCGGCGCTGCTGGAGGCGGTGCTGGGCGGGCAGGGGCGGCTGGGCCTCGACACGCCCATCGGGCCGGCGAACCCCTATTTCGCGGCCGACCTGGCGCCGCTGCCGCTGGACGCCGAGGCCGCGCGCCACGCCATCGACCGCGCCGGGCTGACGGGGGCGGAGATCGAGCTGGCGCTGCCCGGCCCTTCGGAGGCGGCCGAGAGCCTGCGCCGCAGCTTTGCCGCCGCCGGGCTGGTGCTGCGCCCGCGCCC
Organism: Paracoccaceae bacterium; assembly: GCA_052031355.1. Lineage (GTDB taxonomy): Bacteria > Pseudomonadota > Alphaproteobacteria > Rhodobacterales > Rhodobacteraceae > JBPEXR01. Next base: position 321 of record JBPEXR010000006.1, on the reverse strand, counting down.
CGCGCCGCGCGGCGACTACTGGGCCGAGACCTGGCCGCAGGCCGCCTTCCGGCAAAGCCACGGCTGGGGCCGCGCGACCGAGGAATGGATGCTGCGCAGCGTGACCGGCGCCGCGCCCTGGAACGACGGGCATTGGCGCGATGCGCAACTGGAGGCGCTGGTCGACGAGGCGCGCGAGACGGTGGACAGTGCCGCGCGCCGGGCCCTTTACCGGCGCGCGCAGGCGCGAATGCAGGCCGAGGGGCCCTGGCTGGTGCCGCTTTACGCGGACGAGGTCGTCGCCCTGGGCCCCGGCGTGGCCGCCCCGGCGCAGATCGGCGG
>JBPEXR010000059.1:0-4533 GCA_052031355.1 Paracoccaceae bacterium | reverse complement strand
ATGGCGGCCTATGTGCTGGTGCGCGCCGGTCGTTTTGCCGGGCGCACGCTGTTCTCGGGCATGATCTACGCGCCGCTGGTGATGCCGGAAGTGATTACCGGCCTGTCGCTGCTGCTTTTGTTCATCGGCATCGGCCTCGACCGCGGGGTGCTGACGATCGTCCTGGCGCATACGACCTTCTCGATGTGCTACGTCTCGGTCGTCGTCTCCTCGCGCCTCGTCGCCTTCGACCGCTCGCTGGAGGAAGCCGCGCTGGACCTCGGCGCCTCGCCCTTCGAGGCCTTCCGCCTGGTGACGCTGCCGATCATCGCGCCGGCGGTCATCTCCGGCTGGCTCCTGGCCTTCACGCTGTCGCTGGACGATCTGGTGATCGCCTCCTTCACCGCGGGCCCCTCGGCGACAACGCTGCCGATCAAGATCTTCAGCTCGATCCGCCTCGGCGTCAGCCCGGAGATCAACGCCCTCTCGACGATCCTGATCGCGCTGGTCACCGTGGGGGTGGTCACCGCCTCGCTGGTCACCAAGCAGGCCAGCCTGCGCCAGCAGCGCGAGGAACAGGCCGCGGTGCGCGCGGCCTGACGCGCCGGCGGGGCACGCCTGCCCCGCCCCGCGGCCCTACCCCTGCGGCGTCAGCCCGGCGCGCGCCCGCCCGCGCTTCAGGCCCAGCTGCCGCTCGCGCCAGATGATCAGCCCGCCGGCCAGCATGATCAGCGCCGCGCCCGACAGCATGACCGGCGTCGGCACCTCGCCGAAGACGGCATAGCCGATGGCGATCGCCAGCAGCATCGAGGCATAGTCGAAAGGCGCCAGGACCGAGGCATCGGCGAAACGGTAGGCCGAGGTCAGGAAGATCTGCGCCACGCCCCCGATCAGCCCCGCCGCCACCAGCATCAGCGCATCGCCCCATCCCGGCACGGCCCAGCCGAAGGGCGCCGTCAGCAGCGACAGCAGCGTCGCGGTGGCCGAGAAGTAGAAGACGATGGCCGAGGTCTGCTCGACCTGCGCGAGCTTGCGGATGTGGATCTGCGCCAGCGCCCGCAGCGTCGCGGAAATCAGCACCAGCACCGCGCCCAGCGCCGCCAGGTCGCCCGCGCCGGCGCCCCCACCGCCTGCACCGCCGCCCAGCGACAGCCGCGGCGACAGGACGATCAGCACGCCCACCAGACCCAGGCCCACTGCCGACAAGCGGAACAGGCGCACCCGCTCGCCCAGCAGCAGTGCCGCGAAGATCACCGTGATCAGCGGCGAGGCATAGCCGATGGCCGTCACCTCCGGCAGGGGCAGCAGCCCCAGCCCGGCAAAGCCGAAGCCCATCGCCCCGGTGCCGATCACTCCGCGCCAGAAGTGCCCCATCGGGCGCTGCACCCGCAGGCCGGTGCGCAGATCGCCGCGCAGCGCCAGCCAGGCCAGGATCACCCACATGGCAAAGAAGGACCGGAAGAACACCGCCTCGCCCGGCGGCACGTCATCCGCCGTCGCCTTGATGAGCGAGGCCATCACGATGAACAGGGTCACCGCGACAAGCTTCAGCGCGATCCCGCGCCCAGGTTGCATTGCATGCCTCCGATGCCGCTGTTGCGGCGCATCCTCGCCGCGGCCCGGGGGAAGGTCAATCGCCGCCCGCGCCTCCGTACCCGCACCGGGCGCATAGCCGCCATGCGGGGGCTTGCCTAAGGGCGGCGGTCTTGGGATGCATCGGGGCAAAGGGAGATGCCGATGTACGACAGCAACCACCTGGCGGCGATCCTCGCCGCGCCCGCGGCCGTGGATGGCGGCGCCCTCTTTGCCCGCCAGCCGGGCCGGGCGGACATGACGCGCGCCGCGCTGTGGCGCGGGGCCGAGGCGATGGGCGCGGCGCTGCAGGCCGCCGGGCTGGCCCCCGGCGACCGGGTGGCGGTGCAAGTCGACAAGTCGCTAGAGGCGCTGCAGCTCTACCTCGGCACGCTGCTGGCGGGGGGCGTCTTCCTGCCGCTGAACACCGCCTACACCGCGCGGGAGCTGGAATACTTCCTGGGCGATGCCACCCCGAGGGTCGTCATCTGCGATCCCGCGCGGCAGGCGGAGATCGCGCCCCTGGCGGGGGATGCGCGGGTCCTGACGCTGGACGGCGCGGGCACCGGCACCCTGCCAGAGGCTGCGAAAAACGCCGGTGCCGGGGCGCTGCAACCGGTCCCCCGCACCGCGGAGGATCTGGCGGCGATCCTCTACACCTCCGGGACAACCGGGCGCAGCAAGGGCGCGATGCTGAGCCACGCCAACCTCTCCAGCAACGCGCAGGTCCTGGTGGAGCAGTGGCGCTTCACCGAGCAGGACGTGCTGATCCACGCGCTGCCGATCTTTCACACGCACGGCCTGTTCGTCGCCACCAACGTGGCGCTGATCGCCGGGGCTGCATTGCACTTCCTGCCCCGCTTCGACCCCGAGGCGGTGCTGGGGGCGATGCCCGGCGCCACCGCGCTGATGGGCGTGCCGACTTTCTACACGCGCCTGCTCGACGAGCCCGCGCTGACGCGCGAGTGCGCCGGCGGGATGCGCCTTTTCATCTCCGGCTCGGCGCCGCTGCTGGCCGAGACGCACCGCGCCTGGGAAGACCGCACCGGCCACCGCATCCTGGAACGCTACGGGATGACGGAGACGAACATGAACACCTCCAACCCCTACGAGGGCGAACGCCGCGCCGGCACCGTGGGCCTGCCCCTGCCTGGGGTGGAGCTGCGCGTCATGGACGGCGCGCGGGAGGTGCCGCAGGGCGAGATCGGCGTGATCGAGGTGCGCGGGCCCAACGTCTTTCAGGGCTACTGGCAGATGCCCGAGAAGACCGCCGAGGAGCTGCGCCCCGACGGCTGGTTCATCACCGGCGACCAGGGGTTCGTCGACGACGAGGGCTATGTCACCATCGTCGGGCGGGCAAAGGACATGGTGATCTCCGGCGGATTCAACGTCTACCCGAAGGAGGTGGAAAGCCTGATCGACGCCCTGCCCGGCGTGCGCGAAAGCGCGGTGATCGGCGTGCCCCACCCCGATTTCGGCGAGGCGGTCGTGGCGCTGGTCGTCGCCGACGGGTCAGAGGCGCCGGAGCCGGACGGAATCGCCGCTGCGCTGAAGGGCGAGCTGGCCGCCTACAAGCGGCCCAAGCATATCGAGGTGATTGGCGCGCTGCCGCGCAACGCCATGGGCAAGGTGCAGAAGGCCGAGCTGCGCAAGCGCTACGCCGCGCTGTTCGCCAAGGGCTGAGCCCGCGCCGCCCGGGACAGGCCCGGGCGGGGCGCTTCAGTTGGTGCGCGGCAGAACCCAGTCGGGCCGCACGAAGTGGCAGGTGTAGCCGTTGGGGATGCGCTGCAGGTAATCCTGGTGCTCGGGCTCGGCCTCCCAGAAATCGCCTGCCGGCTCCACCTCGGTCACCACCTTGCCGGGCCAGTGGCCGCTGGCCTCGACATCGCGGATGGTGCGCTCGGCCTCCTCCTTCTGGGCCTCGGAGGTATAGAAGATGGCCGAGCGGTAGGACATGCCGATGTCGTTGCCCTGGCGGTTCTCGGTGGTCGGGTCGTGGATCTGGAAGAAGAACTCCAGCAACTTGCGGAAGCTCAGCTTCTCGTTGTCGAAGATCACTTCCAGCGTCTCGGCATGGGTGCCGTGGTTGCGGTAGGTGGCGTTCGGCACGTCGCCGCCCGAGTAGCCGACCCGGGTCGAGATCACGCCGTCCATCTTGCGCACCAGCTCCTGCATGCCCCAGAAGCAGCCACCGGCCAGCAATGCACGTTCTTCGGCCATCAGATATCCTCCACCTGGTCCAGGTATTCGCCGTATCCTTCGGCCTCCATGTCATCGCGGTGGATGAAGCGCAAGGCGGCCGAGTTGATGCAATAGCGCAGCCCGCCGCGGTCCTGCGGGCCGTCGGGGAAGACATGCCCCAGGTGACTATCCCCATGGGTCGAACGCACCTCTACCCGCTGCATCCCAAGGCTGTTGTCGGCCCTCTCGGCGATATGCCGGGGCTCGATCGGCTTGGTGAAACTGGGCCAGCCGCAGCCGCTGTCGTACTTGTCCGAGGAGGCGAACAGCGGCTCGCCCGAGACCACGTCGACGTAGATCCCCGGCTCCTTGTTGCGCAGGTAGCGCCCCGAGCCGGGACGTTCGGTCCCGTTCTCCTGGGTGACCCAGAACTGTTCGTCCGTCAGCGCCGCGACGGCCTCCGGTCTTTTCTCGTACTTGGGCATCTCACTCTCCGTCTTGTCCGCCCATATCTGGGGTGCGGGGCGGGGTTTGGTAAGGGGCGCCGGTCAGCCGCGCCAGCGCCCAGGCGGCGGCATCGGCCACCGCCGGGTCGGGATCGCCGGCCAGGGGCCGCAGCGCCGCCGCCAGCGCCGGCTGGCCGGAATTGCCGATGGCATAGGCGACGTTGCGCACGAAGCGGTCGCGCCCGATCCGCTTGATGGGCGAGCCGGAAAAGCGCGCGCGGAAGCCGGCGTCGTCCAACGCCGCCAGCTCGGCCAGCTCGGGCGCGGTCAGGTCGGGGCGCGGGGCATAGCGCAT
>JBPEXR010000058.1:0-5621 GCA_052031355.1 Paracoccaceae bacterium | reverse complement strand
TCGCGGCGGACCCTAGCACCGGCCCTGCCGAAACGAAATACGGGGCCCCGTGGGCCCCGCAAGTCTCGTGCCCATGTGGGGCAGATCAGTCTTCCTTGACCTCGGTGGCCGGAACCTCGTCCGCCTCGGGGGTCTCTTCTTCCTCGGCATCGTCCGCCTTCAGGCCCGACGGGGCCGAGATGTTGGCGATGACGAAGTCGCGGTCGATGGTCGGCTTGGTGCCGTCCGGCAGGGTGACCGAGGAGATGGTGACCGTGTCGCCGATGTCGAGGCCGGCCAGGTCCACGGTGATCTTCTCGGGGATGTCGCCGGCGGTCACGACCAGCTCGACCTCGGGGCGCACGACCGTCAGCACGCCGCCTTTCTTGAGGCCGGGGGCGGTTTCCTCGTTGAGGAATTCGACCGGGATGAAGAGGTTGATCTTCGTCGTCCGGCGCAGGCGCATCAGGTCGAGGTGCGTCGGCAGGTCGTTGACCACGTTGCGCTGCACGTCGCGGCAGATCACCCGCACGTCGTCATGCCCGTCGACCTTCAGGTTGAACAGGGTCGACTTGAAGCGGCCTGCCTTCAGGCGCTTGAGCAGAGCGTTGAAGGGGATCTGGATCGGCAGCGGGTCTTTGTCGCCGCCGAAAACGATGCCCGGAACCATGCCATCACGGCGTGCCTGACGAGCGGCGCCCTTGCCCGTCCCCGTCCGTTCCTGGGCGTGAAGATCAGGAATTTCTCCAGCCATTTTGTTCTCCATAAGCTAGGGCGGGTATCCTCCAAGGCTGTATACCCGCATGAAGGCTGCGCTATAGACCAGCGGCGGCGGGTTGAAAACCCCAAAATCGATGGCCGGGGGCGCGGGGCGTCGGGGCCTGCGCGGCCGGGGGCGCTGCCCCCGGACCCCCGGAGTATTTTTGGCGAGATGAAGGGGGGCGGGCGCCCCCGGATCCGGGGCTTTGCGCTTTGCGGCCGGGCCGGGCCGCGCGATGGGCGCGGGGGCGCCGGGGGCGGGGCCTTTCGGCGCGGCGGGCTTGCGGGGGGGCGCGGGTTGGTCTATACCGCGCGCGTCAAGAGGCCGTCAGGGCCCGGTACGCAGGCAGGGTCGGAGATGCTCCGGCCCTTGTCGTTATGCCGGTACGACGGGCGGGCAGACCAGTGCAAAGACCGGCGGAGACAACCGCGCGGCCAGTCAAACCGTAGTTAAAGGAACGCATAGGCCACATGGCTCAGAACACATCCATGGAGGAATTCGAAGCCCTCCTGAACGAAAGCTTCGAGATGGACACCCCGACCGAAGGTTCGGTCGTCAAAGGCAAGGTCATCGCCGTCGAGGCGGGCCAGGCCATCATCGACGTCGGCTACAAGATGGAAGGCCGGGTCGATCTGAAGGAATTCGCCAACCCCGGCGAAACGCCCGACATCTCTGCCGGTGACGAGGTCGAGGTCTACCTGCGCGCCGCCGAAAACGCGCGCGGCGAAGCCGTGATCAGCCGCGAGATGGCGCGCCGCGAGGAGGCATGGGACCGTCTCGAGAAAGCCTATGCGGACGACCAGCGCGTCGAAGGCGCGATCTTCGGCCGCGTCAAGGGCGGCTTCACCGTCGACCTCGGCGGCGCCGTGGCCTTCCTGCCCGGCAGCCAGGTTGACGTGCGCCCCGTGCGCGACGCCGGCCCGCTGATGGGCCTCAAGCAGCCCTTCCAGATCCTGAAGATGGACCGCCGCCGCGGCAACATCGTGGTCTCGCGCCGCGCCATCCTGGAAGAGAGCCGCGCCGAGCAGCGCGCCGAGGTCATCGCGAACCTCACCGAGGGTCAGACCGTCGACGGCGTGGTCAAGAACATCACCGAGTACGGCGCCTTCGTCGACCTGGGCGGTGTGGACGGCCTGCTGCACGTCACCGACATGGCCTGGCGCCGCGTCAACCACCCCTCGGAGATCCTGTCGATCGGCGAGACCGTGAAGGTCCAGGTCATCAAGATCAACAAGGAAACCCACCGCATCTCCCTGGGCATGAAGCAGCTGCAGGAAGACCCGTGGGACCTGGTGGCGGTCAAGTACCCGCTGAGCTCGGTCCACACCGGCCGCGTGACCAACATCACCGACTACGGCGCCTTCGTGGAGCTGGAGCCGGGGGTCGAGGGCCTGGTGCACGTCTCCGAGATGTCCTGGACCAAGAAGAACGTCCACCCCGGCAAGATCGTCTCGACCAGCCAGGAAGTGGAAGTCATGGTGCTGGAGATCGACCAGGCGAAGCGCCGCGTCTCGCTTGGCCTCAAGCAGACCCAGCGCAACCCGTGGGAAGTCTTCGCCGAGACCCACCCGGAAGGCACCGTGGTCGAGGGCGAGGTCAAGAACATCACCGAGTTCGGCCTGTTCATCGGCCTGGACGGCGAGATCGACGGCATGGTGCACCTCAGCGACCTGAGCTGGGACCAGCGCGGCGAGGAAGCCATCCAGGAATACCGCAAGGGTGACGTGGTCCAGGCCGTCGTCTCCGAGGTCGACGTCGAGAAAGAGCGTATCTCGCTCTCGATCAAGGCGCTGGGCGGCGACAAGTTCGCCGAGGCCGTGGGCGGCGTGAAGCGCGGCTCGGTCATCACCGTCAACGTCACCGCGATCGAGGATGGCGGCATCGAGGTGGAATACGAGGGCATGAAGTCCTTCATCCGCCGCTCCGACCTCAGCCGCGACCGCTCCGAGCAGCGCCCCGAGCGTTTCTCGGTCGGCGACAAGGTCGATGTGCGCGTGACCAACGTGGACAGCAAGTCCCGCCGCCTGGGTCTGTCGATCAAGGCGCGCGAGATCGCCGAAGAGAAGGAAGCGGTCGAGCAGTACGGCTCCTCCGACTCCGGCGCTTCGCTGGGCGACATCCTGGGCGCCGCGCTCAAGGACAAGGACTGATCCGGAACGCCCGGGGGGCTTGGCCCGCCGGACCGGACGACATGGAAGGGCCCCGCGCGATGGTGCGGGGCCCTTTTCCTTTGGGGTCGGCGCGGCGCTCACCCAAAAGCCCCCCCGGCAGCTCGCAGAAGCCCCCGTCTGGCTGCGCGGGGGCGGTGCCAGTTTCAGTTCCGAATCAATGGCTTCGCCGCGACGCGGCACGCCGCCTGGCGCGGGGCAGGGGGCGCTGGGGCGCGCCGCCCGGTTGCAATTCGCCCCCGCGGCCCGGAAAAATGCACGCCCTGCTTGTGATTACGTGCCAGATTCCCGCCGCTTGCCGGGCCAAGCTGTTTCCGCACCGTCATTTTCTCCGTATAGTCGGGCAAACACCAAGATCTGCGTCAAGGCAGCCCCGGGGGGATGTGAACCGATGATCCGGTCCGAACTGATCCAGAAACTCGCGGACGACAATCCGCACCTCTACCACCGCGACGTCGAACGGATCGTCAACACGATCTTCGAGGAGATCACCGCCGCCATGGCGCGGGGTGACCGGGTCGAGCTGCGCGGATTTGGCGCCTTTTCCGTGAAGAAGCGGGATGCGAGGATCGGGCGGAACCCCCGCACCGGCGAGGCGGTTCACGTAGAAGAGAAATACGTGCCCTTCTTCAAGACCGGCAAGCTTCTGCGGGACCGGTTGAACGGAAAGTAGACCTTTAGATGCGATACATCCGCTATGCCTTCCTGGCGCTGCTCGGCGTCGTTCTTGTCACGCTTGCCCTGGCCAACCGCGCCGCGGTGACGCTGGCGCTTCTGCCCGATCCGCTGGCCGGCCTCTTCGGCCTGGACTGGACGGTGACGCTGCCGCTGTTCCTGGTGATCCTGGGCGGGATCGTCGCCGGGCTGCTGATCGGCTTCGTCTGGGAATGGCTGCGCGAGCACAAGCACCGCGCCGATGTGGCCCGCAAGGACCGCGAGATCCGGCGCCTGCAGCGCGAGGTGCGCCGCCTCAAGGGCGAAAAGCACGAGGGCCAGGACGAGGTGCTGGCGCTTCTGGACGAGCCTGCGTAAACATCCCCCGGGCCGCCCGCCGCCGGGCGCCAGGGAAGGAAGACGCCATGCCTGACACCCGCGTGAAGATCTGCGGCCTGACCGAGGCCGCGCAGGTGCGCGCCGCCGCCGAGGCGGGCGCGGCCTACATCGGCCTGGTGTTCTTCGCCCGCTCGCCGCGTTGCGTGACCATCGACCAAGCGCGCGAGCTGGCGCTGGAGGCGCCGGTGGGGCTGGCCAAGGTGGCGCTGCTGGTGGACCCGGACGACGCGCTGGTCGAGGAGGTCTGCACCAACGTGCCCCTCGACATGCTGCAGCTTCACGGCCGCGAGACGCCCGAGCGGGTGGCCGAGCTGCGCCGCCGCAGCGGCCTGCCGGTGATGAAGGCCATCGGCATCGCCACCCGGGACGATCTGGAGGCGATCGACGCCTATGCCCCCGTGGCCGACCAGCTGCTGATCGACGCCAAGCCCGCGCCGGACGCGCAACTGCCCGGGGGCAACGGGCTGGCCTTCGACTGGCGCCTCATCGCCAACCGGCGCTGGCCGGTGCCCTGGATGCTGGCCGGCGGGCTGACGCCGGAGAACGTGGCGGAAGCCATCGCCCTGACCGGGGCGCGGCAGGTCGACGTCTCCTCCGGCGTTGAATCGGCCCCCGGAATCAAGGATACGGACCGGGTCCGGCGCTTCATCGCCGCGGCCAAGGGAGAACGCCAATGACCGAGCTTTTCAATTCCTTCATGTCCGGCCCCGACGAGAAGGGGCGCTTCGGCAAGTTCGGCGGGCGTTTCGTCTCCGAGACCCTGATGCCGCTGATCCTGCAGCTGGAGCAGGAGTACGAGCGCGCCAAGACCGACGACAGCTTCTGGGCCGAGATGGACGACCTGTGGAAGCACTACGTCGGCCGGCCGAGCCCGCTCTACTACGCCGAGCGGCTGACCGAGCATCTGGGCGGGGCGAAGATCTACCTCAAGCGGGACGAGCTGAACCACACCGGCGCGCACAAGATCAACAACGTGCTGGGCCAGATCATCCTGGCGCGGCGCATGGGCAAGACGCGCATCATCGCCGAAACGGGGGCCGGGCAGCACGGCGTCGCCACCGCGACGGTCTGCGCCAAGTTCGGGCTGAAATGCGTGGTCTACATGGGCGCGCATGACGTCGAGCGGCAAAAGCCCAATGTCTTCCGCATGAAGCTGCTGGGCGCCGAGGTGATCCCGGTGACCTCGGGCCGCGGCACGCTGAAGGACGCGATGAACGACGCGCTGCGCGACTGGGTGACCAACGTGCGCGATACCTTCTACTGCATCGGCACCGTGGCGGGCCCGCATCCCTACCCGGCGATGGTGCGCGACTTCCAGTCGATCATCGGGCGCGAGGTGCGCTGGCAGCTGGCCGAGCAGGAAGGCGAGGGGCGTCTGCCCGACAGCGTGATCGCGGCCATCGGCGGCGGGTCCAACGCGATGGGCCTGTTCCACCCCTTCCTGGACGATCCCTCGGTGCGCATCATCGGGGTCGAGGCCGGCGGCAAGGGCGTGAACGAGAAGATGGAGCATTGTGCCTCGCTCACCGGCGGCCGGCCGGGGGTGCTGCACGGCAACCGCACCTACCTGCTGCAGGACGACGACGGGCAGATCCTCGAAGGGTTCTCGATCTCCGCGGGGCTGGACTACCCCGGCATCGGGCCGGAGCATGCCTGGCTGC
>JBPEXR010000057.1:0-3078 GCA_052031355.1 Paracoccaceae bacterium | reverse complement strand
CTTCGCGGCGCGCGGCCTCAGCTCATCCCGAGGGCTTCCTTGTACATCTCCAGCACCGCCTCTTCCTCGGCGATGTCGTCCTTGTCGCGCTTGCGCAGCGCGATCACCTTGCGCATGACCTTGGTGTCGTAGCCGCGGCCCTTCGCCTCGGCCATCACCTCTTTCTGCTGCTCGGCGATGTCCTTCTTCTCGGCTTCCAGCCGCTCGTAGCGCTCGATGAACTGGCGCAATTCGTTGGCCGTCACACGGTAGTTGCTGTCCACGGGGCTTTCGGTCACGTCGTCCATCGGGGGAATCCTTCCTGCTCGGGTCCGGGCCAAACCCCTAGCGCCAAGCGGCCGCGCTCGCAAGACGGGCGCGGCGGCAGCCTTGCGGCGCGGCCAAGGATGGCTTACCCGCGGGGGCGCGGCCCGGGCGGCCGGCCGGCACGGGACATGGAGAGATTGCGATGGACGGTTTGATCTGGGGCGGCGCGGCGGTTTCGCTGCTGGGGCTGGCAGGGCTGATCTGGTGCATCGTCACGGTGGCCCGGGCGCGCGGGCGCGGCCTGCCGGACGAGGAGCTGCGCGCGGTGATCGCCCGCGTGCTGCCGCGCAACCTGGCGGCGCTGTTCCTGTCGGTGATCGGGCTGATGATGGTGGTGCTGGGCATCTTCCTGGGCTGAGGCCCCGGGCGGCGCGGCTTACGAGGCCGCCGGGCTGCTGCGCAGCGGCGCCGCGTCCAGGTGGCCGCCGGAGTTCAGCCATTCGAAATCCCGCCCGTTCTTCACCAGCTCGCCGAAGATCGCCTCGGGCGTGTAGAGGGCGGCGTCCTCCTCGGCGTAGCGGGTGAGGGAACGTTGCAGCGTGAAGAGGCCGGCGAGGTCCGCGCCCTCCATCGGCCCGCCGCGCCAGCGCGGGAAGCCAAGCCCGCAGACGGCCGCCAGGTCGATGTCCGAGGGGCGCGCGGCGTGCCCCTCGCGCAGAAGCGCGGCGCCGGCATTGGCAAGCGCGGCGAGAACGCGCTGGCAGATCCCCTCGTCCCGCCGCGGCGGATGCGCCTCGCCGCGGCGCAGCGGCACCAGGGCCATCGGCGGGGCGGGCTGCGGCGCACCGCCCCCCTCGGGCCAATCGTAAAGGCCGGCGCCGCCGGTGCGGCCGGTGCGCCCGGCTGCGACCAGCGCTTCCAGCGCTTCCGCCGCCTGCGGGTCCGCCGGGGCCAGCCGCGCGGCAAGGCGCCCGAGGCCCAGCCGGTCCATCGCGGCGCAGGGCGCGGCGGCCCAGCCCCAGCGGGCCAGCGCGCTGTCGATCCGCGCCGGGGCGGCGCCGCGGGACAGAAGGCCCAGCGCCGCGCGAAAAAGGGCGTTCTGAAGCGGCACGACCAGCCCGGGGCCGCCGGCGCGCAGGGGCTGGCGGCCCATGCGGCGCAGCACCGCCGCCCAGCGGGCCAACGCCGCCTCGTCGGCGCCCTCGGGCGGCAGGATCTCGGCCAGCGGGGCGCCCTGGCGTTGGCCGGGGAAAAGGCGCAGGCCGGTGACGCCGCCCTCCGCGCCATCCGTCCCACCGGCACGGGCCAGCGCGCGCAGCATCGCCGCCGGGTCGGTGCCGGGGGCGCCGTCGGTGCGCAGCAGGCTGGCGCGCAACGCGCCGCGCGGCAGATCGTCCTTCAGCGCCTCCAGCAGCGCGCTGCGCGCGGCGGGCGAGGCGCCGGTCGCCTCGACCACCAGGTCGGCGCCGGCAAGATCAGCCGGGTCCAGCGTCATCCGCGGCTGCGGCGCGCCGCCACGGTCGCTGCCCTGGCTTTGGCGCAGCTCGGCCAGGCGCGTCTCCCCCTCCTCCAGCCCCGCGGCGTCGGGCGCGAAATAGACGACCTGCAACCCGGCGCGCAGGGCGGCATCCGCCAGCGCCGGGGCATAGGGGCCGATCCCGCCCAGCAGGGCCATGCGCCGCGCCGGGCCCGGGGCCGCCCGGGGCGCGGGGGAGGCAGAGGAAGCGGGGGCAGCGGCCACGGGCGGCTCGGCGCTGAAATCGGTGGCGGCGCGCCCCTCGGCCCGGCGCAGATGCGCCAGGGCGGCCACCTCGGGGCTGGCGCGGCATTCCTCGGCCGCGTCGCGCTCGAAGGCGCAGCCGGCGTCGAAGGGCAGAAGCTGCGCTGCCTCGACACAGGCGACGATGCGCGCCGGGGCGATCAGCGGGCCGACACCCAGCCGCGCGCGCCATTGCGAGACCGCCGCCTGGTAGGCGATCGGGTCGGCGAAACCGCCCACCTGCCCCCGGCTGGGCCGCGGCCCGAGCCCGAGGTCCAGCACCTGCTGGGCAAAGGCCAGCGCATCGGCGCGCAGATCGTCGTTGGCGACGAGGTCGACCAGTTCCGCCGCCTCGGGCGCGGAGGCAGAGAGCGGGCGCGCCTCGACCAGCAGCTCCAGCGCCTTGGCGGCGCCCAGCAGCCGCGGCAGGCGCTGGGTGACGCCCGCGGCGGGGACCAACCCCTGGCGCACCTCGCCGAAGCGCAGCCGCGCGCGGCGGCTGGCGATGCGGTAATGCGCGGCCAGCGCCAGGGCGACCCCGGGGCCGGACACCAGCCCGTCGAGGGCCGCGATCACCGGAACCGAGGCCGCCTCCGCGGCGCTGCAAAGCGCCTCCAATGCCTCGGCCTCGGCCCGGGCGGCGGGGCTGTCGGGCGGCGGGGCGGCGATTTCGGCCTCGGCGCGGGGCGGGGCGGGGCTGGCGCAGCACGGCTCCAGCAGGACGATGGCGCGCAGGGCGGGATCGGCGGCGGCCTCGCGCAGGGCCTGGGTCATCGCCTCCCAGGGCGCGGCGGCACTGTCGGGCGCGGCAGGGACGGCAGGGGTGGCGGCTTCAGCGCCTTCGGGGCCAGCCGGCACCGGCGGGCGCAGGCCCAGAACCGCGATCCCGCGCGGGTCCAGCCGCACGGCGAGGCGCGGCCCGGCGGTCATCGCAGCCACCGGGGCAGGCCAGCCGGGTTGCCCATGCCGTTCATCGCGCCCCTCCCACCGGGCCGCGGCGGCGGCCCCTGCGTCAAGATTGGCGCGGGCGGGCGATTTTCGCAAGCGTGGCGGCGCCTTGGCCGCAAGGCCGC
>JBPEXR010000056.1:0-6589 GCA_052031355.1 Paracoccaceae bacterium | reverse complement strand
GTGCCAACTCGTCCGCCTCGGGCCCGGCGCTGTCGCCCAGGATGTCCGAGGGCCGCACACCCAGCGCCTTCGCCAGCGCTTTCAGCCGGCGGGTGTTGAAGGTCTTCTTGCCGGTCTCGATCTGGCTCAGATAGCCCTTCGAGATCCCCGCCATGTCCGCGAGGTCGTCCAGCGTCAGCCCGCGCTCCTTGCGCAGTTCTCTCAACCTTAACTCCATGCCGTAGCCTAGCTTGCCCCGGATAACGTGTCCATCGCGCGGGTCTGCCGTGCCGCCCGTGCGGCCCCGCCATGCCGTACATGCGGCCCCGCCATGCCGCCCGTGCGGCCCCGCCATGCCAGCCGCGCGGCCCCGCCATGCCCCGCCAGGGGTGGAAGCCCGTGCGCGCAAGGGCTAAGAGGGCGCAACCCCGGCCGGTGTCCCGGCCCAAGTCCAAGGACCGCCACATGACCCCTGAAAGCCTTCCCGACGACCTGGCCCGCGCCGCTGCCGAGCGTATCCTGGTGCTCGACGGGGCGATGGGCACGATGATCCAGCGCGAGAAGCCGGACGAGGCCGCCTACCGCGGCACCCGCTTCGCGGACCATCCCAGCGACGTGGCCGGCAACAACGAGCTGCTGTCCCTGACCCAGCCGGAGATGATCACCCGCATCCACCGCGACTTCCTGGAGGCGGGCGCCGATATCCTGTGCACCAACACCTTCGGCGCCAACGCGATCAGCCAGGCCGATTACGGAATGCAGGACCTGGCGTTCGAGATGAACGTCGAAAGCGTGCGCCTGGCGCGCGCCGCGGCCCACGGCCTGGATCGCCGCGTCTGGGTGGCGGGCGGCATCGGGCCGACGAACCAGACGGCCTCCATCTCGCCCGATGTGAACGATCCGGGCCTGCGCCGCGTCACCTTCGACCAGCTGGCCGAGGCTTACGGCGAGGCCGCGCGCGGGTTGATCGAGGGCGGTGCCGACATCCTGCTGGTCGAGACGATCTTCGACACGCTGAACGCCAAGGCGGCGATCTACGCCATCGAGAAGCTGCGCGACGAGGGCGCGAAGGTGCCGCCGGTGATGATCTCCGGCACGATCACGGACCGCTCGGGCCGCACGCTGACCGGCCAGACGCCCGAGGCGTTCTGGGCCTCCGTCATGCACGCGCGGCCCTTCTCGGTGGGGCTGAACTGCGCGCTGGGGGCGGGCGAGATGCGCCAGCACGTGCGCACGCTGGCGCAGGTGGCCGACACCCGCATCAGCGCCTATCCCAACGCCGGCCTGCCGAACGAGATGGGCGGCTACGACGAAACCCCGGAGGAGACCGCGGCCCACCTGGGCGAATGGGCGCAAAGCGGCCTCGTCAACCTGGTGGGCGGCTGCTGCGGCACCACGCCCGACCACATCCGCGCCATCGCCGAGGCGGTGGCCGGCAAGACGCCCCGCGCGCTGCCCGCGCCCACCCGGCGCCTGCGCCTGTCGGGGCTGGAGCTTTTCGAGGCAGGAGGCGCGGCATGACCGGCCAGGCGAATTTCATCAACATCGGCGAGCGGACCAACGTCACCGGCTCGGCCAGGTTCAAGAAGCTGATCATGGAGGGCGATTACCCCGCCGCGCTGGAGGTCGCCCGCCAGCAGGTCGAGAACGGCGCCCAGATCATCGACGTCAACATGGACGAGGGGCTTCTGGACAGCGTCGAGGCGATGCGCACCTTCCTGAACCTCATCGCCTCCGAGCCTGACATCAGCCGCGTGCCGGTGATGATCGACAGCTCCAAGTTCGAGGTGATCGAGGCGGGGCTGAAATGCGTGCAGGGGCGCTGCGTCGTCAACTCGATCTCGCTGAAGGAGGGCGAGGGGCCCTTCCTTGAGCAGGCGCGCATCATCCGCCGTTACGGCGCCGCCGTCGTCGTCATGGCCTTCGACGAAAGCGGCCAGGCGGAGACCGCGCAGCACAAGTTCGACATCTGCAAGCGGTCCTACGATCTGCTGACCGAGAAAGCCGGCTTCGCGCCCTGGGACATCATCTTCGATCCCAACATCTTCGCCGTCGCCACCGGCATCGAGGAGCACGCCGATTACGCCAACGCCTTCTTCGAGGCGACGCGGATGATCAAGGCGGCGATGCCGCTGACCCATGTCTCGGGCGGGCTGTCCAACGTCTCCTTCAGTTTCCGCGGCAACAACGCGGTGCGCGAGGCGATGCATTCGGCCTTCCTCTACCACGCGATCCCCGCGGGCCTCGACATGGCGATCGTCAACGCCGGGCAGATCACCGTCTACGACGACATTCCCGAAGAGCTGCGCGAGCGGGTCGAGGACGTGCTGCTGAACCGCCGGCCCGACGCCACCGAGCGTCTGCTGGAGATCGCCGACAAGTACCGCGGCTCGGGCGAGGCGCAGAAGAAAAGCGACCCGAAATGGCGCGAGGCGCCGGTGGCCGAACGGCTGCGCCACGCGCTGGTGCACGGCATCACCGACTACGTGATCGAGGACACCGAGGAATGCCGCCAGGCGGCCGAGAAGCCCCTCGACGTCATCGAGGGCCCGCTGATGGACGGGATGAACGTCGTGGGCGACCTTTTCGGCGAGGGCAAGATGTTCCTGCCGCAGGTCGTGAAATCCGCGCGCGTCATGAAGACCGCCGTTGGCCACCTGATCCCCTACATGGAGGAGGAGAAGCGCCGCACGGGCGATACCTCGGCCAAGGGCAAGGTGCTGATGGCGACGGTGAAGGGCGATGTGCACGACATCGGCAAGAACATCGTCGGCGTCGTTCTGCAGTGCAACAACTACGACGTCGTGGACATGGGCGTGATGGTCCCGGCCGAGGATATCCTGGCCCGCGCCCGCGAGGAGAAGGCCGACATCATCGGTCTGTCGGGCCTCATCACCCCCTCGCTGGACCGCATGGTGGACGTTGCCGCCGAGATGACGCGCCAGGGCTTCGAGATCCCGCTGCTGATCGGCGGGGCGACCACCTCCAAGAAGCACACCGCGCTGAAGATCGCGCCGGAATACGCGCATGGCGTGGTGCATGTCGACGATGCTTCGAAGGCGGTGGGCGTCGTCTCCAAGCTGCTGTCCAAGCGCATGGCGCCCGACTTCCTGCGCGAGGTCGCGCAGGAGCAGGAAGCCCTGCGCCAGGGTGCGGCGGGGCAGGGCGACCGCCCGGTGCTGCCGCTGGCCGAGGCGCGCGAGAACGCCTTCGACGGCGGCTGGGCGGACTACGCGCCGCCCGCGCCGCAGGTGCCCGGCACCAGCGTGATCGACGACATGGACGTGGCCGCGCTGCGCCCCTACATCGACTGGACGCCCTTCTTCGCCACCTGGGAGATGCGCGGCCGCTACCCGGACATCCTCGATCACGCCGAAAAGGGCGAGGCCGCGCGCGAGCTTTTCGCCAACGCCCAGGCCATGCTCGACCGGATCGAGGCCGAGGGCTGGTTCACCCCGCGCGGCGTCGTCGCCTTCTGGCCGGCGAACCGGTCGGGCGATGACATCATCATCTGGCAGGACGAGGCGCGCCGCGAAGAACGCACGCGCTTCTGCATGCTGCGCCAACAGGCCAGCAAAAGCCGCGAGCGCCCGAACCTGTGCCTGTCGGACTATGTCGCCCCCGAGGGCACGCCCGACTGGATCGGCGGTTTCGCCGTGACCGCCGGCGCCGGCGTGCACGAGCGGGCAGAGGCGTTCAAGGCCGCCGGGAACGATTACGATTCCATCATGGTCCAGGCCCTGGGCGACCGCCTGGCCGAGGCTTTCGCCGAGGCGCTGCACGCCCGCGTGCGCCGCAGCCTCTGGGGCTATGCGCCGGGCGAGGACCTGGACAACGAGGCGCTGATCGCCGAGCGCTATCGCGGCATTCGCCCCGCCGCCGGCTATCCCGCCTGCCCGGACCACACCGAGAAGCCGCGCCTGTTCAATCTGCTGGAGGCGACGCGCCACACCGGGCTGACGCTGACCGAAAGCTGCGCCATGTGGCCGGCCTCGGCGGTCTCCGGCCTTTACTTCGCGCATCCCGAGGCGCGGTACTTCGGTGTCGGCCGCATCGGCGAGGACCAGTTGCGCGACTACGCCGGGCGCAAGGGCATGACGGTGGAAGAGGCCGAGCGCTGGCTGGCGCCGAGCCTGGCCTACCGCCCCGGTGCCAAGGCCCGCTCCAACGCGGCGTAAGGGGCCCGCGCGCACGCCCGGTGGTTTTCCGGCGCCAATGGCTGGCCTGCATTCGCGGGTCGGCTTTCGCCGTCTAAAGGATCACCGCGTGTTCGTCCTGCCCGGCGGCGTCCACTTGCAGCACCAGCGTGGTGCCATCGGCGGGGCCGGGGCTTTTCAGCCCCTGCGCCGCGCTGGTGACGAACAGCCGCCCGCTGCCGGCCCCCGCGAAGGCGGGGCAGGTGGGCTGGCGGGCCTCCAGCGCGATCTCCTGCCGCAGCTTTCCGTCCGGCGAGATGCGCGAGATCTGCCCGCGGCCGTATTGCGCGCACCACAGATCGCCCGAGGCGTCGACCACCGCCCCGTCGGGGTTGGCGATTTCCACGAAGGGCGCGGGCTCGCCCTCGGGCCAGCCGTCGTTCTCGTTCAGCGCCACGCGCTGGATCACCCCGGTCACCGTGTCGGTGAAATAGCCCCAGCGCCGATCGGGGCTGAAGCAGATGGCGTTGGGGACGGTGATCTTGTCATAGAGCTTGCGCAACTCGCCCCGGTAATAGCGGTAGATCGCGCCGGCGCCCTTTTCCAGCTTGCGGCCCATGGTGCCGATCCAGAACCCGCCCCAGGGATCGGCGCGCCCGTCGTTGGAGCGGGTCACCGGGTTCTCCGCCTCCAGTGGGCACAGCGGCTCGGCCTCGCCGGTCTCGGTGTCGAAGAGCATCAGCCCCTCGGCCCCGGCAACCAGCAGGCGCGGATCGTCCCGCAGTCGCGCCGCGGCGGAGACCGGCTGGGCGAAGGTCCATTCGCGCAGCATCAGCCCGCTTTGCCGGGCGTAGAGACGGGCGTTGTTGATATCGAACCAGAACAGCGCGTGGCGGTCGGGGTGCCAAAGCGGGCCTTCGCCAAGGTCGCACACCGTGTCGTGGAAAATCTCGATATCCGGCGCCATCGCGTCCCCCGGGCTGCTCTTTGCCCCAAGGAGTACGCGATTTGCCGCGGCGATCAAGGCTGGGGAGTAACCACAGACTTATCCACAGCGCCGCGGTGACCCGGGGGAAACACCTCTGGGGTGAAATACCGGAACATGCATTCGCATGTTCCCCCCGCGCGCGCCGATCATCCAGAAGGTGAAATTGGCCGCGCATCGCGGTTTTGATCATCCGGTCAGGAAATTCGCCAGAATGCCACCCGCAAGTAAATGACGCTACGTCATTTTTTGCTGAATGCCCTCAGATTCCGGCGCTATTTACCCGTGCGTAAAGAAGAAGCGGCGCCCGGAGGATGGCCCCGGACGCCGCACCGCTTTCCCCGCAGGGTTGCGTTTCAGGCCGCTTGCTGGGGCGTCTTGCCCAGGATGATCATGCCCAGCAGATCATCGTCGGTCACTTCATCCACATTCACGGTTCCGACCAATTCGCCGTTCTTCATGACGCTGGCGCGGTCGCACAGGTTCATCACCTGGTGCACGTCGTGATCGATCAAAAAGATGCCCAGACCCTCGGCCTTCAGTTGCTGGATCAGCTCGGCGACCATCTGCGTCTCGTGCGGGCCCAGGGCGGCGGTCGGCTCGTCCATGATCAGGATGCGGGCGTTGAAATAGACCGCGCGGGCGATGGCGACGGACTGCCGCTGCCCGCCCGAAAGCGCGCTCACCGGTTCGGCGAACTTGCGGAAATTGGGGTTGAGGCGCGCCATGATCTTGCGCGTCTCGGCCTCCATGGCGCTGTCGTCGACCAGCCCGAAGGGAGTCGTCAGCTCGCGCCCCAGGAAGAGGTTGGAGGCGGCATCGAGGTTATCGGCCAGCGCCAGCGTCTGGTAGATCGTCTCGATGTTGTAGCGCCGGGCGTCGCGCGGGTTGTTGATCACCGCGCGTTCGCCGTTGATGTAGATCTCGCCGCTGTCGGGCGTATAGGCGCCCGAAAGCATCTTGATCAGCGTCGACTTGCCGGCGCCGTTGTGGCCCAGCAGGCCCACGACCTCGCCCGGGTAGAGGTCCACCGAGACGCGGTTGACGGCATGCACCCCCCCGAAGGAGATCGACATCTCGCGCATCTCGACAAGCGGCGTGCCGCTGCGGTCTATCATGCTCATCCCTTGGCCCCCGTGCGCTTGCGGTAAATGATGTCGATGAGAACGGCCAGCACCAGCACCGTGCCCACGACGATGTTCTGGAAGGGCGCGTCGACGCCGACCATGGCCATGCCCGATTGCAGGCTCTGCATGATCAGCGCGCCCAGGATGGCGCCGTGGATGGTGCCGATCCCGCCCGACAGGGCCGTGCCGCCGATCACCGCCGCTGCGATCACGCGCAGCTCGTCCAGCGTGCCGATGTCGTTGGTGTGGTTGGCCAGCCGCGCCGAGGCGACGACCGCCGAGAGGGCGCAGAGCGCGCCCATCAGCGCAAAGACCTTCACCGTCAGCAGCCGCGTGTTGATGCCCGACAGCTCTGCCGCGTC
>JBPEXR010000559.1:0-1723 GCA_052031355.1 Paracoccaceae bacterium | reverse complement strand
GCCGCGATCGGCCCGAGGCTGCGCGAGGCCGGGCAGGTCTTCGTCGGGATCGACGTCATCGGCGGCTACCTGACGGAGATCAACGTCACCTCCCCCACCGGCATCCAGGAGCTGGAGCGGTTCGACGGCATCAACGTCGCCGCGGCGATCTGGGAGGCGATCGAGGCCAAGCGCGCCTAGGCCTCGCGCGGCAGGCGGAAGCTGAGGGCCTCGGCCACGTGGCCGCGGTTGACCCCCTCCGCGCCGTCGAGGTCCGCGATGGTGCGCGCGACCCGCAGCACCCGGTGATAACTGCGCGCCGTCATGTTCAGGCGCTCTGCCGCCTGTCCCAGCAGTGCGCGGCCCGGGGCGTCGGGCGTGGCGGTGCGTTCCAGCAGGCGGCCTTCTGCATCGGCGTTGGTCTGCGCCTCGGGGTCATCCGCGTAGCGGCGCGCTTGCCGGGCGCGCGCCTCGGCCACCCGCGCGGCGACAGCGGAGGAGCTTTCGCCGCGGCCGGGCTGATCGAGGTCGGCGAAGGCCACGGGCGGCACGTCGAGGCGCAGGTCGAACCGGTCGAGCAGCGGGCCCGAGATGCGGCCGAGGTAGTCCTGCCCGCAGCGCGGCGCCCGCCCGCAGGCCTGGGCGGGATCGCTGAGGTAGCCGCAGCGGCAAGGGTTCGCCGCCGCGATCAGCAGGAAGCGGCTGGGATAGCGCATATGCGCGTTGGCGCGGGCGATGACCACCTCGCCGGTCTCGACCGGCTGGCGCAGCGTTTCCAGCACGGCGCGGGGAAACTCTGGCAACTCGTCCAGGAAGAGCACGCCGTTGTGGGCCAGGGACATCTCGCCCGGCCCGGCGCCGCGTCCACCCCCCGCCAGGGCCGCCACCGAGGCTGAATGATGCGGCGCGCGGAAGGGCCGCGCCTGCGAAATCGCGCCCTCCGAGATCAGCCCGGCGACCGAATGCACCAGCGCGGTCTCCAGCGCCTCGGCGGCGGTGAGGGGCGGCAGCAACCCGGGCAGGCGGGCGGCGAGCATCGATTTGCCCGCTCCGGGCGGGCCGATCAGCATCAGATGATGCCGGCCCGCGGCGGCAATCTCCAGCGCGCGCTTGGCGCGTTCCTGGCCTTTCACGTCGACCAGGTCGGGAACCTCTGGCGATGCTAGCGGCGCGCCGGGGGCGGCGGCCTTCAGGGGCGCTTCGGCGCGCAGGTGTGCCAGCACCTCGGAGAGGGAATTGGCGCCAAGGACCGGGGTCGCACCGACCCAGGCGGCCTCCGCCGCGCTGGCGGAGGGGCAGATGAGGCTACGCTCGGCCTCCGCCGCGGCCAGCGCAGCGGGCAGGGCGCCGGGCACGGGCAGAAGCCCGCCGTCGAGCGACAGCTCGCCCAGCGCCATCACGCCCTCGATGCTTTCCGGCGGGATGACGCCCGCGGCGGCCAGAAGCGCCAGTGCGATGGGCAGGTCGAAATGCGCGCCCTCCTTGGGGCGGTTGGCGGGCGATAGGTTGATGGTGATCCGCTGCGACGGAAGCGCGACCGAGAGCCCCGCCAGCGCCGCCCGCACCCGTTCGCGCGCTTCACTGACCGCCTTGTCGGGCAGGCCGACGAGGGAGAAGGCCGGCAGTCCCGGGGCGAGGGCACATTGCACCTCGACCCCGCGGGCGGTGATCCCTTCGAAGGCGATCGTATGCGCGCGTGTGACCATGCCCCCCGTTTCCCGCGGCTCAGGTTCAGCTTCGGCTG
>JBPEXR010000558.1:0-5178 GCA_052031355.1 Paracoccaceae bacterium | reverse complement strand
CGCCGCCGCCGGCCTGTGGCTGGGCGCGGCGCTGCCCGACGGGCTGCCGGGCGCGGCCGCCGGCCTGCTGGTGCCGGGGGTGGCGGACATCGGCGCCACGGCCTACGACCCCGGCGCGGTGCTGGAGGTGGATTTCTTCGCGGAGGCAGACGGCTGAGATGACGCAAGATCGCGGCAACACCCCCGGGGGGGACGCCCCTCATGGTCCGGGCGGCCCCCACGAGCTGGATGGCGCACGCAACGGGGCCAGCGGCAAGGGGCCGCGGCTGCGCGGCTGGCCGAAATGGCTGCTTTTCGCCTCGCTGGCGGTGAATTTGCTGGTGGCGGGGCTGATCCTCGGGGCGGCCTGGTCGCTGCGCGGCGGGCACGGCCCCCATGCACGCGACCTGGCGGCGCCCTATACCGCGGCCCTGGCCCCGCAGGAGCGGCGCGCGCTCTTCCGCGCCTTCCGGCGCGAGCATCGCGCGGCGGCGGCACAGGCGGAGGGCGGCCTTGCCCCGCGCGCGGCCTATGCCGAGGCGCTGGAGCTTCTGCGCCGCGAGCCCTTCGATGCGGCCGCCTTCGAATCCGTCGTCGATGCCCAGTTCCGCACCGCCGAGGCCGCGCAGGCCGCCGGGCGGCGGGTGCTGCTGGAGCATATCACCGCCCTCTCGCCGGAGGCGCGCGCCGCCTACGCCGACCGGCTGGAAGAGGCGCTGGCCCGCCGCGCCAAGCGCCGCCCCGGACGGCCGCCGGAGGGGTAAGGACAGGCCGGCGACGGGGCGCGCGGGCCCCGCGTTTCGCCCCGGCCTCAGCGCGGTGGGCGCCCCGCCGCCGCCGCCTCCAGCCGGCCCAGGGCGACGCAGTCGCGCCCCTCGGCCTTGGCGCGGTAGAGCGCCCGGTCGGCGGCGTTCAGAACCGCCTCGGGCCCCGGCAGGGCGGCGCGGTCCCCCTGCCACAATGTGACGCCGAAACTGGCGCTCATCCGCAGTTGCGGGCCGGGTTCGGCACCCAGCGCGAAAGGCTCCGCGCCGATCAGCCGGCGCAGCCGTTCCGCCGCGGCCAGGGCGGCGCTTTCGGGGCAATCGGGCAGGACCAGCAGAAACTCCTCGCCGCCGATGCGGGCCAGCAGGTCCACGGGGCGCAGCCCGTCGCGCAGCCGCCGCGCCACTTCCACCAGCACCGCGTCGCCGGCGGCGTGACCGTGGGCGTCGTTCACCCGCTTGAAATGGTCGAGATCGGCCATCATCACCGCGCAGGGCCGGCCGGAGGCGGCGGCCCGTTCCAGCAGCCGCGCCAGGTGCGGCATGGCATAGCGCCGGTTGTAAAGCCCGGTCAGCGCATCCGTCACCGCCGCGCGCAGGCCGGAACGCACGCCCGCGCGCAGCCGGTCCGCGGTGCGCTTGCGCCGCACCTGCAGCCGCAACCGCAGCGCCAGCTCGCGCGGATCGACCGGCCCGCAGACCGCGTCGTTGGCCCCGAGGTCCAGCGCGCTGGCGGCGCGGTGGCACGCGCCCTCGGGCAGCAGCACGACGATCGCCGCGTGGCGCGTCTCGGGGCGGGTGCGCAGCTCGGGCAGCAGTTCCAGCGCCCCGGCCTCGGCCCGGGGGCCGACCCAGAGGGTCAGCACCTCGGGGACGCGGCCGGCGCCGCGCAGCAGCGATTCGGCGCTCATCATCCGGGGGGCGGCGGGCAGGCAGCGGGTCAGCGCCTCGCCCAGCGGCATCAGCGCCTCCTGCGGGCCGACGAGGCCGATCTCGGCCGGGGCGTCGAAACCGGCGGCAGGCTCGGCAAAGCCCAACGCCTGGTCGGTGCCGTCGCGCAGGCGCAGCTCCTCGGCGGCGTCGCGGGCGCGCAGCAGGGCGCGCAGGCGGGCCAGCAACTCGTCCGTGCGGGGCGGCGTCGTGATCACATCCGCGGCGCCGGCCTCCAGCAGGGCGATGCGCTGCTCCATCGCGGCCTCGTCCCGCGCCGGCGGGATCATCGTCAGCAGCGGCACGTCGCGCAGCGCGCCCTCGGCCTTCAGGTCGCGCAGCAGCGCCGGGCCGCGGGCGTCCGGCAGTTCCTGCGCGATCAGCGCCACGTCACAGCGACGCGCCCGGGCCTGGGCCCGCGCCTCGGCCAGGCTTTCGGCCAGCACGACATCGTAGAAGGCGGCGCCCAGGGCGGCGCGCAGCGCGATGCGTTTGGCGGCCGCCGCCTCGGCAAGCAACAGGGTTCCCGGCATGATGGCCAATCTGTGATGGGCCGGGGGTGCCTTCCCCGGCCGTGGACGACCCCACGCGGCGATGCGCAGGGCCAAGTGGTTTCGGTCGGCGATCCGCCAGGGCGCGCCTGTGACCGGCCCCTCAAGCCGCCGGCGCCCGGATCCGCGCTGAAGACTGGACAGCCCGCGTGGTCGATCCTTATTCAGAATCGTTAACAAACCCTTTACCGCGGCCCCCGAGGCTGGCGCCGCCCCCCGAATGAACAGCGAGGATTCATGGCCACCACCACCGACGAAGCAGAGATCATCGCCCTGAAGGCCCTGGGCTGGCTGGTGGCGAACGACGATCTGCGCCCGGTCTTCCTGGGCGCCAGCGGCGCGGCGGAGGAGGACCTGCGCGCCCGCGCCGCCGAGCCGGAGTTCCTGGGCGCCGTCCTCGACTTTCTGCTGATGGACGACGCCTGGATCGCCGCCTTCTGCGACGCCCACGCGCTGCCCTACGAGGCCCCGGGCCGGGCCCGCGCCCATCTGCCCGGCGGCGGCCAGGTGCACTGGACGTGAGCGCCGCGCCGCCCATCCGCGCCGTGCTGTTCGACAAGGACGGCACGCTTTTCGACTTTCACGCCACCTGGAACGTCTGGGCCGGCGCGCTGATCGAGGACCTGGCCGAGGGCAGCGAGGCGCGGCGCCAGGCACTGGCCCGCGAGACGCGCTATGACCTTGAGGCGCAGGCCTTTTTCCCGGACAGCCCCGTCATCGCCGGCACCAACCGCGAGGCCGCGGAATGCATCGCCCGGGCGCGCCCGGACCGCTCGGTCGAGGCCTGGGAAGAGCATTTGATGCATTCCTCGGCCGCCGCGCCCCTGGCCGAAGCGGTGCCGCTGGCCGCCTTCCTCGACGGGCTGTCCGCCCGGGGGCTGAAGCTGGGCGTGATGACCAACGACACCGAGTTCGGCGCCCGCGCGCATCTCGGCACCGCCCGGGTGGCGGAGCGGTTCGATTTCATCTGCGGCTTCGACAGCGGCCATGGCGCCAAGCCCGACGCGGCGCCGCTGCTGGCCTTCGCCCGCGCCGTGGGCGTGCCGCCCGAAGCCTGCGTCATGGTCGGCGATTCCAGCCACGACATGGTCGCCGGCCGGGCCGCCGGCATGCGCTGCGTCGCGGTGCTGACCGGCATGGCGGGGCAGGCGGAACTGGCGCGCAGCGCCGAGGTGGTCCTGCCGGACATCGGCCACCTGCCGGCCTGGCTGGATGCGCAGGGGGCGGGCGCCGCGCCGGGCTGAATGCGACGCGGCAGGTCGCGTTCGAACGATCGCGCGGGCCGCCCCGGGTGTTTGCTGGGGGCAGGAGGTCCGCCATGGCTCAGACAACCCGCGCCCCGCGCCCCGCCCGCCGCCGCCACGGCGGCCGCGCCGGAAACGCCGCCCGCCGCGGACCGGCGGCGATCCAGCAAAGCCCCTGGCGCCTGCCGCGCAACCCCGACCGCCCGACCGAGCCGCTGGACGCCGAGGGCGTCGCCGCGATCCACGAGGGCGCGATGCGCATCCTCGAGGAGATCGGCATCGCCTTCCTGAACCCCGAGGCGCTGCAGATCCTGAAACGCGCCGGCTGCCGCTGCGAGGGCGAGGTGGTCTTCATGGACCGCGACATGGTGATGGAGCATGTCGCAAAGGCCCCGGCGCAGTTCGACATCACCCCGCGCAACCCGGCGCGGCGGATCACCTTGGGCGGCGATCACATCGTCTTCGGCAACGTCTCTTCGCCGCCGAACTACTGGGACCTGTCGCTGGGCCGCAAGGTGCCGGGCAACCGCGCCATGTGCGCCGACCTGCTGCGCCTGTCGCAGTACTTCAACTGCATCCACTTCGTCGGCGGCTACCCGGTAGAGCCGGTGGACCTGCACCCCTCGACCCGGCACCTCGACGTGCTCTTCGACAAGCTGGTGCTGACCGACAAGGTGGCCCATGCCTACAGCCTGGGCGCCGCCCGCGTCGATGACGTGACGGAGATGATCCGCATCGCCGGCGGCCTCAGCGAGGCCGAGTTCGAAGCCCGGCCGCATATGTTCACCAACATCAACTCCACCTCGCCGCTGAAACACGACGCGCCGATGCTGGACGGCTGGATGCGGCTGGCGCGGCGCAACCAGGCGCTGGTCGTCACGCCCTTCACCCTGGCCGGGGCGATGGCGCCGGTCACCATGGCCGGCGCGGTGGCGCAAAGCCTGGCCGAGGCGCTGTCGGCCATCGTGCTGGCGCAGATCATCCGCCCCGGCGCGGCCTGCGTCATCGGCACCTTCACCTCCAACGTCGACATGAAATCCGGCGCGCCCGCCTTCGGCACGCCCGAGTACATGCGCGCCACCCAGATGACCGGGCAGATGGCGCGGTTCTACGGGCTGCCGATGCGGGCCTCGGGCTCCTGCGCGGCGAACGTGCCGGACGGGCAGGCCATGTGGGAGACCTCCAACGCGCTGTGGTCGGCGCTGCAGTCGGGCACGCACATGGTCTACCACGCCGCCGGCTGGCTGGAGGGCGGGCTGATCGCCAGCCCCGAGAAGTTCGTCATGGATTGCGAGGTGCTGCAGCAGATGCAGCGCTACATGGAGCCGGAGATCTGCGCCACCGGCCCGGGGGAGATCGCCCTCGACGCGATCCGCGAAGTCGGCCACGAGGGGCATTTCTTCGGCGCGGCGCATACCCAGGCGCGCTACACCAGCGCCTTCTACCAGCCGTTCCTGAGCGACTGGAAGAACTTCGAGGCCTGGGAAGCCTCGGGGGGGCAATGGACGGCGGAGCGCGCGCATGAGGTGTTCCGCCGCATCATCGCCGAGTTCACGCCGCCCCCAATGGACCCGGCGATCCGCGAGGAACTGGCCGATTTCGTCGCCCGCCGCAAGGCCGAGGGCGGCGCGCCCACCGACTTCTGAGCCCGGCTTGCAATCGCCCGGCCGGCGCGGTTTCCTGCCCGCGAGGGGAGGGGCCATGCTGACC
>JBPEXR010000557.1:0-5462 GCA_052031355.1 Paracoccaceae bacterium | reverse complement strand
CGCCCGGGCGCCGCCAGAACATCCTGCAGGGGAACGGCAGATCGCGGCCCCGCGCCGCCCGTCCAGCACGGGCCGGGGCCGCCGCACTTGATGCGTTGCAATCAATCGCATAAAGGACGGTGAAATATTATCGGGGGCTGGAGCGCAGCATGTCAAACACTCTTATGGCCGGCAAGCGGGGCCTGATCATGGGTCTGGCGAACGACAAGTCGATCGCCTGGGGCATCGCGAAGGCCTGCGCCGACGCCGGGGCCGAACTTGCCTTTTCCTACCAGGGCGAGCAGCTGAAAAAGCGCGTGGGCCCGCTGGCGGCGGAGGTCGGGTCCGACATCATCCTGGAATGCGACGTCGCCGACGAGGATTCCATCGACGCCCTCTTCGCCGCGCTGCAGGAGAAATGGGGCAAGCTCGACTTCATCGTCCACGCCATCGGCTATTCCGACAAGTCGCAGCTGCGCGGCCGTTACGTCGACACCACGCGGGAGAATTTCCGCGTCTCCATGGACATCTCGGTCTATTCCTTCACTTCCGTGGTGCGCCGCGCCGCCGCGATGATGAACGAAGGCGGCTCCTGCCTGACGCTCACCTACTACGGCGCCGAGAAGGTCATGCCGCATTACAACGTCATGGGCGTCGCCAAGGCCGCGCTGGAGGCTTCGGTCCGCTACCTGGCCGAGGACCTGGGCAAGGACGGCATCCGCGTCAACGCGATCAGCGCCGGCACCATCAAGACGCTGGCCGCCTCGGGCATCGGCGATTTCCGCTACATCATGAAGTGGAACGAATACAATTCGCCCCTGCGCCGCACCGTCACCCAGGAAGAGGTCGGCAAATCCGCGCTCTACCTGCTCTCGGATCTCGGCAGCGCCGTGACGGGCGAGGTGCACCATGTCGATGCCGGCTACCATGTCGTCGGCATGAAGGCCGTCGACGCCCCGGATGTCACCAAGGCCTGACCGGCCGCCTTTCCCAGATCACAGGCAGACCCATGGAAAAGCTTCCCCACGAAAAAGGTTTTCACGTCAGCTGGGACCAGCTGCACCGCGACGCGCGGGCCCTCGCCTGGCGGCTCGACGGTCACGGCCCCGATGACGGCGCCTGGCGCGCGGTCGTCGCGATCACCCGCGGCGGCATGGCCCCGGCGATGATCGTCGCGCGCGAGCTGGACATCCGCATGGTCGATACGATCAGCGTGAAAAGCTACAACCACCAGACGCAAAGCGAGCCGCGCGTCATCAAGTCCCCGGACATGGAGGTGGTCGGCGACGGCACCGGCGTTCTGGTGGTGGACGATCTCGTCGACACCGGCCGCACGCTGGAGGTGGTGCGCCAGCACATGCCCAAGGCGCATGTCGCCACCGTCTACGCCAAGCCCAAGGGCCGCCCGCAGGTCGACACCTTCATCACCGAGGTCAGCCAGGACACCTGGATCTTCTTCCCCTGGGACATGGCCCTGCAATACGCCCCGCCCTACCGCGGCACCGACTGACGCGCGGGGCGCCGGACCCGCCCGCTTCATCTCGCCCCAAATACTCCGGGGGTGAATGGCGCGCAGCGCCAGAGGGGGCAGCGCCCCCTTTCCCGCCCCGGCGCCCACGCCACGCGTCTTCCGCCGCCCCTTCCGCCTTGCCCCGTTCCCGCCGCCCGCGTATGCAGGCAACCGACAGAACTTCGGGCAATTGGGGACCGACATGGCGAAAACGCGACGCAGCCTTTCCAAGACCTTCGTTTGGGTGCTCATGGGCCTGCTGTTCATCGGCCTGGCCGGCTTCGGCGCGACGAATTTCTCGGGCCAGGTGCACAGCGTCGGCGCGGTGGGCGAGAAGTCGATCGAGGTGGATCGCTACGCCCGCGCATTGCAGCAGGAAATGCGCCAGCTCTCCGGCCAGATGGGCCGCACGGTCAGCTTCGCCGAGGCGCAGGACATGGGCCTTGACCAGCAGGTGCTGGGGGAGATGATCACCGCCCGCGCCCTCGACCACGAGGCGGACCGCCTGGGCCTGTCGGTGGGCGATGCGACCCTGCACAAGCAGATCCTCGACATCTCGGCCTTCCAGGGGCCGGACGGCAGCTTCGACCGGCAATCCTACCGGTTCGCGCTGGAGAACGCCGGGCTGACCGAGGCCGCCTTCGAAGAACAGCTGCGCGAGGAAAGCGCCCGCACCATCCTGCAGGCCGCGGTGCTGGCCGATGCGCCCATGCCCGCGCCCTATGCCGGCGCCATCGTCGATTTCGTGGCCGAGCGGCGCGACATCACCTACGCCGTGCTGACCGAGGCGGACCTGGCCGAGGCGCTGCCCAGCCCGGACGAGGACGCGCTGCGCGCCCATTACGAGGCCCACCTCGAGCGTTGGACCCGGCCCGAGGCCAAGCGCCTGACGGTGGCCCGGCTGACCCCGGCGATGCTGCTGGACAGCATCGAGCTGGACGAGGAGACGCTGCGCAAAGCCTACGAGGAGCGCGCCGCGCAATACGACCAGCCCGAGCGGCGCCTGGTCGAGCGGCTGGCCTTCGACAGCAACGAGGCCGCCGAGGCCGCGCTTTCCCGCATCGAGGCCGGCGAGACGGATTTCGAGGCGCTGGTCGCCGACCGCGACCTGGCGCTGGCCGACATCGACATGGGCGATGTGACCCGCAAGGACCTGGGCGCCGCGGCCGAGGCCGTCTTCGCCGCCGCGCAGGGCGACATCGTCGGCCCCGCACCCAGCGACCTCGGCCCCGCGCTCTACCGCGTCAACGGTGTGCTCGAGGCGCAGAGCGTCAGCTTCGAGGAGGCCGAGGAAGAGCTGCGCGCCGAGCTTGCGACCGACCGCGCCCGCCGCCTGATCGCCGGCCGCGCCGAGGAGGCGAACGACATGCTCGCCGGCGGCGCCACGCTGGAGGATCTGGCCGCCGAAACGCAGATGCAGATCGAAGAAATCACCTGGTACCCCGGCGCCGATGTCGACATGAACGGCTACCCGGCCTTCCGCGAGGCCGCCGAGGCGGCGACGGCCGAGGATTTCCCGGAGATGATCGAGCTGGATGACGGCTCGGCCGCGGCGCTGCGCGTCGACGAGGTGCTGGAGCCCGCGCCCTACCCCTTCGAGGAGGTGCGCGAGCAGGTCGCCGAGGATTGGCGCGCCGCCGAGCTGGTCTCGCGCCTCGAGGCGCAGGCGCAGGAGGCCGTGCCGCAGCTCTCCGAGGGGCGCGATTTCGCCGCGCTGGACCTGCCGGCGCAACGCCGCGAGGACCTGATGCGCAACCAGGCGATCGACGGCACCCCCGAGGGCACGGTGGAGCGGGTCTTCGAGATGCGCGAGGGCACGTTGGGGGTGGTGCGCGGTCGCGACCGCGTGGCGATCCTGCGTCTGGATGCCGTGAAGGGCCCGGCGGAGGACAGCGAAGAGGTAGCGCAGATGCGCGAGCGCGCGCAGGACCGCGCCGCCGACAGCCTGGCGCGCGACCTTTTCCAGGTGCTGGCCACCGACATCCAGGCCCGCGCCGGGATCGAGATCGACCGCCAGGCGCTGAACGCCGTTCACGCCAGCTTCCAGTAAGCGCCGGGCCCCGGGCCCCGCGCGCGGCGCCAGCGCCGCCGCGGCAGCCCCGGGGCGGCGCCTTGCAGACAGGACCGGGCCATGACCCTTACCCCCGATTTCGAGGCGTTCCAGCCGGGCTTCGACGCCGGGCAGAACCAGCTTGTCTACACCCGCCTTGCGGCCGATCTGGACACGCCGGTCTCGCTGATGCTGAAGCTGACCGGCGCCGGGCGCGATGCCTTCTTGCTGGAATCGGTGACCGGCGGCGAGGTGCGTGGGCGCTATTCGATCATCGGCATGAAGCCCGACCTTGTCTGGCGCTGCGACGGCGAGACGGCGCGGCTGAACCGCAGCGCCCGGTTCGACCCGCAGGCCTTCGAGGAGGCCGAGGGCGATCCGCTGAGCTCGCTGCGCGCACTTCTGGCGGAATGCCATATCGACATGCCCGAGGGGCTGCCCCAGGCGGCGGCGGGCCTGTTCGGCTACCTCGGCTACGACATGATCCGCCTGGTGGAGCATCTGCCGCAACAGAACCCCGACCCGCTGGGCCTGCCCGATGCGCTGCTATTGCGGCCCTCGGTCGTCGTGGTGCTGGATGGGGTGAAGGGCGAGGTGATCGTCGTCAGCCCCGCCTGGGCCGGCCCCGGGCGCGACGCCCGCGCCGCCTATGCCCAGGCCGCCGAACGGGTGATGGACGCGGTGCGCGATCTCGACCGTGCCCTGCCGCAGGTGCCGCGGGGCCTGGCCGATGCTCCGGCCGCACGGGCCGCGGGGCCGGAAGGCGCGGCCCCCGCCGCACGCTCCAACTTCACGCCGGAGGCCTACCGCGAGGCGGTGCTGCGCGCCAAGGATTACATCGCCGCCGGCGACATCTTCCAGGTCGTGCCCTCGCAACGCTGGGCGCAGGATTTCCCGCAGCCGCCCTTTGCCCTTTACCGCAGCCTGCGGCGCACCAATCCCTCGCCTTTCATGTTCTTCTTCAACTTCGGCGGCTTCCAGATCGTCGGCGCCAGCCCGGAGATCCTGGTGCGGGTCTTCGACCGCGAGGTGACGATCCGCCCCATCGCCGGCACCCGCCCGCGCGGCGCGACGCCCGAGGCGGACCGCGCCCTGGAGGCAGAGCTTCTGGCCGACGAGAAGGAGCTGGCCGAGCACCTGATGCTGCTGGACCTCGGGCGCAACGACGTGGGCCGGGTGGCGCGCATCGGCAGCGTGCGACCGACCGAGAAGTTCATCATCGAGCGCTACAGCCACGTCATGCACATCGTCTCCAACGTGGTGGGCGAGCTTTCGCCGGAGCACGACGCGCTTTCGGCCCTGCTGGCCGGGTTGCCGGCGGGGACCGTTTCCGGCGCGCCCAAGGTGCGCGCGATGCAGATCATCGACGAGCTGGAGCCCGAGAAGCGCGGCGTCTACGGCGGCGGCGTGGGCTATTTCAGCGCCGGGGGCGACATGGACATGTGCATCGCGCTGCGCACCGCGGTGGTGAAGGACGGCACGCTCTACATCCAGGCTGGCGGCGGCGTGGTGCACGACAGCGACCCGGAGGCGGAGTACCAGGAGACGGTGCACAAATCGAACGCCATCCGCCGCGCCGCCTCCGACGCCGCCCGGTTCACGGAAACGGGGTAGCGGCGGCCTCGCGCGGCGGGCGAGGAGCGGGCCGCTCGACCCGAAACCGGTTGACCTTCGCCGTGGTGCCGGAGCTTGGTCCGCTCAGACGCAATGCATGCGAGGGCTACGCCGAGAGCCGCTTTTTAAGCTACGCTTGGTGCGCCCTGCGTCGGACAGCGCGGGACGCGGAAACGCCCCTCATCCCCACGAAGCGCGCCGGACGGCATCCAACCTTTCAGAAGGCGCGCAATCCGGCACCCATCCGCGCGCCGGCACCGCCAAGCGACGCCCGCCCCCTACTCCAGCACCGGCCCGTCGGGCTTTTCG
>JBPEXR010000556.1:0-4088 GCA_052031355.1 Paracoccaceae bacterium | reverse complement strand
GGCTGCGCCATCGACCAGTTCGAGCAGCACATCCGCGCCGTGGCCGGCTGGCCGCTGGGCGACGGGGCGCGGCAGCTGGACGTCGAGATGGAGAACCTGATCGGGGACGATCTGGACCGGCTGCCGCAGATCATGGCCGAGCCGGCCGCGCAGCTGCATCTCTACGGCAAGGCCGAGGCGCGGCCGGGCCGCAAGATGGGCCACGTCAACCGTCCCCTCGCCGGCTGACCAGCCCCGGGGCCACAGAGGGCGCTAGAGCGCCATGAGCGCCGCCGCCACGGCCCCGCTGGCATAGGTCACCTGCCCGTCCGCGATGGTTGCCCCCAGCCGGCCGGTCGCCGCATCGACGATCACCACGTCGGCGCGCTGCCCGGGGGCCAGCGTGCCCCGGTCCGAAAGCCCCAGCAGCCGCGCCGGCCCGGCCGAGACCAGCGGCCAGAGCCGCGCCAGCGCCGCAGGCTCGCCCCCCGCCAGCTTCCAGACCGCATGCAGCGGCGCGATGTAGAGGTAGTCCGAGGCCAGCGCGTCGCAGAGGCCCGCCTGCACCAGCGCCTCGGCCCCGACGTTGCCCTTGTGCGAATTGCCCCGCATCGCGTTGGGCGCGCCCATGACGATGCCGCTGCCCATCTCGCGCGCGGCGCGGGCGGCGACCTCGGTCTCCGGGAACTCGGCGATGCGGGCGCCGCAGCCCTGCCAGAAGGCGCGGGTTTCGGCGTCGCGGTCGTCGTGGCTGCCCAGCACCACGCCGCGCGCGGCCAGCCGCGCGGCCAGCGCGCGCGCCGCTTCGGGCACCTCGCCGCGCCGGGCGAAAAGCTCCTGCATCAGGGCGTAATGCCGGTCCGGGTTCCGCCCCGCCTTCAGCGCCTGGCCCGTCAGCCTGGGCGGGCGTTTGCCCTTGGCCAGCGCCTCGTGCGGGAGGTGGTCGTTGAAGACCACGTAGCCCACGCCATGCGCGGCGATCAGCGCCTCGGCCTCGGCGTAGCCGTCCAGCAGGTGCATCTCCAGCCGCAGCTGGGCGCGCAGGTCGGTGCCGCGGCTGTGATAGCGGCCCAGTGCCTCCAGGAAGCGGGCCGCGAATTCCGGCCCGCGCAGCCCCCCCTCCCAGGAGAAGAACTGCGCCAGGACCGCGGTGGTGATGCCGCTGGCGGCGATCTCGGCCTCGGCGGCCTCCAGCCCGACGGCCAGGTCCGTCAGCACGCCGCGCCGGGGGGCGACGTGCCGCTCGAACCCGTCGCCGTGGATGTCGACGATCCCCGGCAGCACCAGGTACCCCGGCAGCGCCACGCGCCGCCCCGCGGGCGCCGCGGCGATGCGCCCCCCGGAGAGGGCCAGCGGGCCGGGACCGAAGCCATCCGGCCCCAGAACCTGCGCGCCTTCGAGGGTCAGCTCAACCTTCGTCCGCATCGACGATCTGCGCCAGTTCCGCCAGCGCATCGGCATAGGACATGCGGCGCTGAAACCGCCCGGTTTCCAGGAACCGCAGCGTCTGCACCAGCACCAGGGGATTGTTCATCATGAAGGTATGGGTGACCGGCAGCGTGATATGGCTGCGCATCCCCGCCACCTTGGTCGAGGCGACCGAGACCTTGCCGTCGTCCGGCCCCTCGATGAGGCTGGAGAAGACGGGGTTCAGCGACCGGTCCCCGGCGATGATCCCAAGCTCGAAGTCCACCGGCGGCAGCTGCGCCGGCAGATCCTGCGGGTCGGTGCCCAGCTGGGCGCCCGCCGGGCCGTTCCACCAGTCGAAGAGGGCCAGTTCCTCCAGCGCGTCGACAAGCTCGCTGCCCTGGTTGGGCGGGGCCAGCATCACCACCCGGCCCAGCCGCGCGGGCCGCTGGTCGCGCAGCCAGACGCGCAGCAGGATGCCGCCCATCGAATGGGTGACGAAGTGGATGCGCCGCGCGCCGCAATCCCGCACGGCCTCCGGCAGGGCGCGTGGGACCAGCGCTTGCACCCGCGCCTCGGTCGAGGGGTAGCCGGGGTTGACGGTGCGGTAGCCGCGACGCTCCAGCAGCTCCTCCATCAGGGTGAAGGACGCCTCGGTCCGGGCCAGCCCGTGCAGCAGGACGACGCAATCCTCCGCCCGGGCGGGGGCGGCAAGGGCCAGCAGGGCGAGGATGGCGGGGACAAGGCGGCGCATGGGATGCAGATAGCGCGTTCGGGGCCGCCGGGCCATAGGCGGCGGCCTCATCGCCCGGGGCCCGCGGCGGCGGGGCGCGCGGCGCGGCGGGCGGGCAAAGCCGACAGGCCCACGCCGCCCAGCACCAGCGCCGCCGCCGCCAAAGCCCGGGCGCCCAGCGGCTCGGCCAGCAGCAGCGCGCCGCCCGCCATGGCGATGACGGGCACCGTCAGCTGCGCCACCCCGGCCAACGCCGCCGGCAGGCGCGGCAGCACCGCGTACCACAGCGCGTAGCCCGCGCCGGAGGTCACGGCGCCCGAGGTCACCGCCAGCACCGCCCCCGCCACGCTCATCTGCCCCGGCAGCAACAGCCAGGCCAACACGCCCACAGGCAGCGCCCAGAGGAAGTTCGCCGCGGTGGCCACCAGCGGCGGCTCGGCCCCGCGCCCGGCCAGCGAATAGATGCCCCAGCCCAGCGCCGCCGCCGCCATCAGCGCCGCGCCCAGCGGGTCGGGCGCATCCGCCGCCCCGGGCCAGAGCAGCCATGTCAGGCCGGCGAAGGCCAGCGCCGCCCCCGTCCAGCGCCGCGCGGGCACCGCCTCGCCCGCGAGCAGCGCGCCGGCGAACATGGTGATCTGCACGCCGCCGAAGAGGATCAGCGCCCCCAGCCCGGCGGGCAGCGTGACGTAGGCGAAGGAAAAGCCCAGCATGTAGAGCGCCAGCGCCCCTGCCCCGGTCGTCCGCGCGCGGCGGCCAAGCGCGGCGCGCAGCCCGCCGCCGCGGGCGGCCACCATCAGCGCCAGGGCCAGCGCCCCGGCCAGAAGGCGCAGCGCGGCGAAGTCGGCCGGGCCGGCAAGCCCGCCCTCCAGCGCCAGGCGGTTGAGCAGGGAATTGGCGGCGAAGGCCAGCATCGCCAGCGCCGTGAGCAGGAAGAGGCGCATCACCCGCCCCCGAAGGCGGCGGGATAGACCAGCGTGCAGCGCGGCCGCGCCTCGGCCAGGTCCGGCGCGAAAAGGCCGGTATAGGCAATGGGATAGGGCGAGGTCAGCCGGCCCGCCCGCGCGTAGTCGAAGCCCAGGGGGCCGTAGTATTCCGGCGCGCCCAGCACCACCACGGGGCCGTTGGCCGCTGCCAGCGCATGCCGCACCAGGGCCGCGCCCATCCCGCGGCGCTGCTGCGCGGGGGCGACCGCCACGGGCGCCAGCGCCAGCCAGCCGCACGGGGCGCGCATCGCCGACAGCGCGACGTAGCCGCAGGGCGCCTCGCCCTCGGCCGCGCCCGGAACATGGCAAACCCATTCACCCGCCATCGCCCCTTCGCGGCGCAGCGCCGCGACCAGCGCGGCCTCCTCGCCGCCGCCGAAGGCCGCGCGCAGAAGCGCGTCGATCGCCGGGGCATCGCCGGGGCGCGCGGCGCGGATGGTCGGGGGTGCGGGGTCGGTCATGGGGGCGCATGTTGCAACAAAAAAGGGGCCCCGCAAGGCCCCTTTTCCGTGCGTTATCGCAAGGCTGGCTTACATCATGCCGCCCATGCCGCCCATGTCGGGCATGCCGCCGGCAGCTGCGCCTTCCTTCTGCGGCTTGTCGGCCACCATCGCTTCGGTGGTGATCAGCAGGCCGGCAACCGAGGCTGCGTCTTCCAGCGCGGTGCGCACGACCTTCGCGGGGTCGATGACGCCGAACTTGAACATGTCGCCATATTCATCGGTCTGCGCGTTGTAGCCGAACTTCAGATCTTCGCTTTCGCGGATCTTGCCAGCCACGACCGAGCCGTCGACACCGGCGTTCTCGGCGATCTGGCGCAGCGGGGCTTCCAGCGCGCGGCGCACGATGGCGATACCGGCGTTCTGGTCGGCGTTGGCGCCTTCCAGGCCTTCCAGCGACTTGGCACCCTGCACCAGGGCGACGCCGCCGCCGACGACGATGCCTTCCTGAACGGCCGCGCGGGTCGCGTTCAGCGCGTCATCGAC
>JBPEXR010000555.1:0-4280 GCA_052031355.1 Paracoccaceae bacterium | reverse complement strand
AGTCCGATTAGCGTATGCCGAACCGCATCGCCTGGCCGTCTCTCCCGTTACGCCGTCTGCTTACCCCGAGTAAGCAAACGTGCCCCGGCCACCGCCCGCAGGCGGACGCCTCAGCTCAGCTCCACGACCTTGACGGTCTGGCCCTTGGCGGCCAGGGCAATTTCGCCCTTGCACAGGCGCAGCGCGTCCTCGCCAAAGACTTCGCGGCGCCAGCCGGTCAGCGCGGGCACGTCGCGCATGCCGGCGGCGATGGCGTCGAGGTCCGCCGAGGGCGCGATCAGCTTGGAGGCGACGCCGAAATCCTCGGTCTTGGCCTTCAGCAGCACGCGCAGCAGGTCGGCCAGCGCGGGGTTCACCTGCAGCTTGTCGCGGCTGCGGTCCGGCTCGGGCAGTTGGTCCTTGGGGCAGTTCATCCCGGTCTTGATCGCCTCCAGGATGCCCTCGGCGATCTCGCCCTTGCGCGCCTCGCGCAGCAGCAGGCGCGAGCGGCCGAGGTCGGCCAGGCTCTGCGGCTTGGTCGAGGCCAGCTCGACCAGCGCGTCGTCCTTGAAGATGCGGCTGCGCGGGATGTCGCGTTCCTGCGCCAGCGCCTCGCGGAAGCGGGCCAGCTCGCGCACGATGGCCAGGAAGCGGGGCGAGTTGGTGCGGGTCTTGACGCGGCGCCAGGCTTCCTCGGGGCGCACGCGGTAGGTCTCGGGGTCCGAGAGGGTGCGCAGCTCCTCGGCAACCCAGCGGGCGCGGCCGGTACGCTCCAGCTCGGCGGCGAGATGTTCGTAGATCACCCGCAGGTGCGTCACGTCGGCCAGCGCGTAGGTCTTCTGCGCCTGGGTCAGCGGGCGGCGCGACCAGTCGGTGAAGCGCGAGGACTTGTCGAGCGATTGCTTGGCGATCTTGCGCACCAGCGTCTCGTAGCCCACCTGCTCGCCGAAACCGCAGACCATCGCCGCCACCTGGGTGTCGAAGAGCGGCGCCGGGATCACCCCCGCCTGCACCTCGAAAATCTCCAGGTCCTGGCGCGCGGCGTGGAACACCTTGACGACGTTCGGATTGCGGAAGAGCTCGTAGAGCGGCTCCAGCGACAGATCGCCCGCCAGCGGATCGACCAGCGCCGCGCCGGCATCGCCCAGGCCGGGCATCGCCAGCTGCACGAGGCAGAGTTTCGAGTAATAGGTACGCTCGCGCAGGAACTCGGTATCGACGGTGACGTAGGGGTGGCGCGCGGCCTCTTCGCAGAATGCGGCCAGCTCCTGCGTGGTCGTGATTTCTTTCATCTCGTGGTCTTCTCGCTCCTGGGCTTGCGCCCGCCCTTGGTAGTCGATCGCGGCGCGGTTGAAAAGCAAGC
This sequence comes from Paracoccaceae bacterium, assembly GCA_052031355.1. Classification (GTDB taxonomy): domain Bacteria; phylum Pseudomonadota; class Alphaproteobacteria; order Rhodobacterales; family Rhodobacteraceae; genus JBPEXR01. The sequence goes on along the minus strand of JBPEXR010000555.1, from coordinate 2,938 downwards.
CGCCGACACGGCCCTAACCGGCAAGTTCCAGCGCGGCGCGCTCGCCCGCCAGGAAGCGGCGCAGCACCTGCGGGTAAAGGCGATGCTCCTGCACCAGCACCTTCGCGGCCAGGCTTTCGGGGGTCTCGCCCGGGGCGATGGGCACCCGCGCGCGGCCCAGCACCGGGCCGCCGTCCAGCTCGGCCGTGACCAGGTGCACCGAACATCCGCCTTCGGCGTCGCCCGCCGCGATGGCGCGGGCATGGGTGTGCAGGCCCTTGTATTTCGGCAGAAGCGAGGGGTGGATGTTCAGCACCCGCCCCGCCCAGCGTTCGGTGAAGGCGGGGGTCAGCACCCGCATGAAGCCGGCCAGGCAGATCACCTCGGCCTCCGCGGCCTCCAGCGCGCGGGTCAGATCCGCCTCGAAGGCGGCGCGGTCGTCGCCGTAGGGCCGGTGGTCGAGGCATTGCACCGGCACGCCCAGATCCCGCGCCCGGGCCAGCCCGCCCGCGCCGGGTCGGTTCGACAGCACCAGCACCGGCGCGGCATGGCCGCCCGCCTGCATGTCGCGCACCAGGGACACCATGTTGGAGCCGCCGCCCGAGATCAGGATGGCGACGCGGGGCGTCACAGGAGCGATCCGTCGTAGCGCATGCCGCCCGCGGCGGTGACCTCGCCCAGCCGGTGCACCGTCTCGCCGGCCTCGGCCAGGGTCGCGGCCAGGTCCTCGGCCCGGCCGGGATCGACCACCAGGACCATGCCGATGCCGCAGTTGAAGGTGCGCAGCAGCTCCGCCTCGGCCATATCGCCGGTTTCGGCCAGCCAGCGGAAGACCGGCGGCAGCGTCCAGGCCCCGAGGTCGATCGCCGCGCCCGCGCCCTCGGGCAGGACGCGCGGCAGGTTCTCGGTCAGCCCGCCGCCGGTGATATGGGCCAGCGCCCGCACCCCGCCGGCGCGGATCGCCGCAAGCGCCGGGCGCACATAAAGGCGCGTCGGCGCCAGCAGCGCGGCGCCCAGCGAGCCTTCGGCCCAGGGGCAATCGTCCTGCCAGTCGAGCCCGGCCTTGGCCACCAGGTGGCGCACCAGGCTGTAGCCGTTGGAATGCACCCCGTCCGAGGCAAGGCCCAGCAGCACGTCGCCCGGCTGCACCCCGGCGGGCAGCGCGCTGCCCCGCTCCATCGCGCCGACGGCAAAGCCCGCAAGGTCGAAATCGCCCGCGCCGTACATGCCCGGCATCTCGGCCGTCTCGCCGCCGATCAGCGCCGCACCGGAGCGGGCGCACCCCTCGGCGATGCCCTCGATCACCCGGGCCGCGGCCTCCGTCTCCAGCTTGCCGGTGGCGAAGTAGTCGAGGAAGAACAGCGGCTCGGCGCCCTGGCACACCAGGTCGTTCACGCACATGGCAACCAGGTCGATGCCGATCCCGTCCAGCGCGCCGGTGTCGATGGCGATGCGCAGCTTGGTGCCCACCCCGTCGGTCGCCGCCACCAGCACCGGATCGTCGTAGCCGGCGGCGCGCAGATCGAAGAGCGCGCCGAAGCCGCCGAGCCCCGACATGGTGCCGGGCCGGTCGGTGCGCTTGGCCGCGGGCTTGATGCGTTCCACGAGGGCGTTCCCCGCCTCGATATCCACCCCCGCCTCGGCATAGGTGGTCCCGGTCTTGGCGTCGCTCATCGCATTCCCCGCATCTGTCGGCCTGATGCCGCGCGGGGTAAAGGATTGCCGCCGCCAAGGCAACGTCAAAGGCGGCCTTCGGGGGTGGAACGGACGCGGTGGCGGGCGGCGGAATGGGCCCCGGATCGGGCGGCGGATCTTGACGCGGGCGGCGCGTCTGCTAGCAACCGGTCTCGGCGGGCCTGTAGCTCAATTGGTTAGAGCAGAGCGCTCATAACGCTTTGGTTGGGGGTTCGAGTCCCTCCGGGCCTACCATTTCGCCGCGCAACCCACTGATAACGCTGCTGCTTGCCGCCGTCGCGCGCCACGCCCGTCCAGGCCGCGTGGCACCCTACCCCGCGCCCAACCGCTCCAGCAGCGCTGCCTCGTCGAGGTCCGAGACCGCGCCGGGGATGCGCCCGCCGGGGTGCGCGGCCTGCGCGAGGCGGGTGGCGGCGTAGCCCTCGGCCACCGGCTGCGGCGCGTGGCGCTGCAGCACCGCGGCGGCCAGCAGCGTGCCCAGGCTTTCGGCGAAGGCGCGGGCCTCGGCCTCCTCGGGCAGGCCGGGCCAGCGGGCGACATGGGCCGCCAGTGCCGCGTCGTAGCGCGCATCGCCCCCGCGCGCCGCGTCCAGCTCGGCCCGCAGGGCGGCGGCGGTCTCGGGCGCGCGGGCCAGGCTGCGCAGGATGTCCAGGCAGATCACGTTGCCCGAGCCTTCCCAGATGCCGTTCAGCGGCGCCTCGCGGTAGAGCATGGGCATCGGCGTTTCCTCGACGTAGCCCATGCCGCCCAGCACCTCCATCGCCTCGACGATCACCACCGGGCAGCGCTTGTTGGACAGGAACTTGGCCAGCGCCACGGCGATGCGGGCGAAGGCGCGCGCCTCGCCGTTGCCGGCCGCCGCCGCATCAAAGGCCGCCGCCGCGCGCAGCCCGAGGTAGAGCGCGGCCTCCACGTCCAGTTGCAGATCGGCCAGGACGCGGCGCATTAGCGGCTGGTCGATCAGCCGGCGCTGGAAGCTGCGGCGCCCGGTGACCCACCAGGCGGCTTCAGCCAGCGCGGCGCGCATCAGCCCCGCGGGCGCCATGGCGGTGTCGAGCCGCGTGTGATGCACCATCTCGATGATCGTGCGCACCCCCTCGCCCGGCGCGCCCAGCATGTGGGCCCGCGCGCCGCGGTACTCGATCTCCGCCGAAGCGTTGGCGCGGTTGCCCAGCTTGTCCTTCAGCCGCTGCAGCTCGATCGCGTTGCGCCCCTCGGGCAGCCAGCGCGGCACCAGGAAGCAGGTCAGCCCCGCCTCGGTCTG
>JBPEXR010000554.1:0-3663 GCA_052031355.1 Paracoccaceae bacterium | reverse complement strand
CCACCGAGGCCACCGAGGCCACCGAGGAGACCGCAGAGGACACCGCCGAGGACGAGGACCACGCAGATGTGGCCGAAGACGAGGCGGAGGCCGCAGACGAGAGCGCGCCCTTCGTGCTGGAAACCCGCGCCGAGGACGATGCGGACGCCGCCGAGGCGCAGGCCGAAGACGAGGCCGAGGATGAGGCCGAGCACGCCGAGATGCTGGAGCTGCGCCAGGACGTCCGCCGCGTCGAGCGCGAGACCAGCCCGGCCCGCGCCCGCCTCGAGGACGAGCCCGAGGGCCCCGAAGGCGACGATCTGAACCGGCTGATGGACAAGACCGACAGCCAGATGAAGGAGCCCGAGGGCAACCGCCGCCGCAACGCCATCGCGCATCTGCGCGCCGCCGTCGCCGCCACCCGCGCCGACCGCGGGCTGGAGCGCGACGAGGCCGCCGAGCGTCAGAACATCGAGCCCTACCGCGACGACCTGGCCACCGCCGTGCGTCCGCGCCGCCCGGTGTCCAACGGCACCGCCTCCGGCCGCCGCCCGGTCGAGCGTCCGGCGCCGCTGAAGCTGGTGGCCGAGCAGCGCATCGACGCGGTGGTCCCCGAGACCCCGGTCCAGCCGCGCCGCGTGCAGACCGAGCCGGTGCAGCAGGCCTTCTCCTCCGAGGATGCCGGCAGCTTCGCCGAGTTCGCCGCCGAAATGGGCGCGCACAAGCTGGCCGACCTGCTGGAAGCCGCCGCCGCCTACATGACCTTCGTCGAGAACCGCGACCAGTTCTCGCGCCCCCAGCTGATGAGCAAGGTGCGCCAGGTCGAGGTCGAGGGCTTCAGCCGCGAGGATGGCCTGCGCTCCTTCGGGCAGCTGCTGCGCCAGGGCAAGATCGAGAAGATCCGCGGCGGGCGGTTTACCGTCTCCGAGCGGATCTCCTACAAGCCGGACGAGCGCGCCGCGGGCTGATCGCCCCCCGCGCCCCCAACGAAAAAGGCCCCGCTTCGGCGGGGCCTTTTGCTGTGCGGGGGATTACGCGCCGGCGCGCCGGGCGCGGCGCCTCAGCGTTCGTCGTCCCGTGGCGGGTTCTCCGGGTCGTGCTGGCCGATGCCGCGGAAGATCGCCTTGAGGGGCAGCGCCCAGACGATGCCGAGGCCGACATAGACCAGCAGTTCCACCCAGATCGGCGGGCGGCCCAGCCAGTTCACCACCGTGACCGCCACGACGATGTAGGCGGGCAGCCCCAGAAGCAGGATCAGCAGCGCCAGGCGGCGGCGGGTCTGGTAGCGCATGGCGCCCTCCGGTGGGTCAGTCCGCGAACGGATCGGTGACGAGGATCGTGTCCTCGCGCTTGGGCGAGGTCGAGAGCAGCGCGACCGGGCAGCCGATCAGCTCTTCCACGCGGCGCACGTACTTGATGGCATTCGCCGGCAGGTCGGCCCAGGAGCGCGCGCCTTCGGTGGATTCGCTCCAGCCCGGCATCTCCTCGTAGATCGGCGTGCAGCGCGCCTGCTGGTCGGCGGCGGTGGGCAGGTATTCCATGCGCACGCCGTCCAGTTCGTAGCCGGTGCAGATCTTCAGCGTCTCGAAACCGTCCAGCACGTCCAGCTTGGTCAGCGCGATCCCGGTGACGCCGGAGGTGACGCAGGTCTGGCGCACCAGCACCGCATCGAACCAGCCGCAGCGGCGCTGGCGGCCGGTGGTGGTGCCGAACTCGTGCCCGCGCTCGCCCAGGCGCTGGCCGTCGGCATCCTCCAGCTCGGTCGGGAAGGGCCCTTCGCCGACGCGGGTGGTATAGGCCTTCACGATGCCCAGGACGAAATCCACGCTGCCCGGCCCCATGCCGACGCCGGTCGCCGCCTGCCCGGCGATCACGTTGGAGGAGGTGACGAAGGGATAGGTTCCGAAATCGATGTCCAGCAGCGCGCCCTGCGCGCCCTCGAAGAGGATGCGCTTGCCGGCGCGGCGCTTCTCGTTCAGCACCTTCCAGACCGGGGCGGCGTAGGGCAGGATCTGCTCGGCCACCTCGCGCAGCTGGGCGATCAGCGCGTCGCGGTCCACCGGCTCCAGCCCCAGGCCGCGGCGCAGCGCGTCGTGGTGCACCAGCGCCCGGTCCACCCGCGCCTCCAGCGTCGCCGGGTCGGCCAGGTCCGCCACGCGCACCGCGCGGCGGCCGACCTTGTCCTCGTAAGCCGGGCCGATGCCGCGGCCGGTGGTGCCGATCTTGGCGACCGCGGTCTGCGCCTCGCGGGCGCGGTCCAGCTCGCCGTGAATGGGCAGGATCAGCGGCGTGTTCTCGGCGATCATCAGCGTCTCGGGCGAGATGTCCACGCCCTGCGCGCGCACCGTCTCGATCTCCCGCACCAGGTGCCAGGGGTCGAGGACCACGCCGTTGCCGATGACGCTCAACTTGCCGCCGCGCACCACGCCCGAGGGCAGCGCGTGCAGCTTGTAGGTCTCGCCATCGACGACAAGCGTGTGGCCGGCGTTGTGCCCGCCCTGGAAGCGCGCGATCACATCGGCGCGCTCGGACAGCCAGTCGACGATCTTGCCCTTGCCCTCGTCGCCCCACTGGGCGCCTACGACCACTACGTTCGCCATGCCGATCCTCGAAATCTCGCGTTCAAACCGGCGCCGGTATAGACGCGGGCGCGCGGGGAAGAAAGCGGCGAATTGCGCGCAGGGGCCATGCGCCGCCCGCCGAAGGGGGGGCCCTCAGCCCCGGGCGCGGGCCAGCGCGCCGGGCGCCAGCTGCACCGGCGCGCCGTGGGGCGTGGAAAGATAGGCCTCCTCCCAGGCCGCGCGCAGGCCGGCCAGGACCTGCGCATCGGCCAGGCCGCGCGCCTCCAGCAGCGCCTCGAGCGTTGTCAGCCAGGCGGCCCAGTAGTCCGCCCCGCCGTCCTGCGCGCCCGCCGCCTGCCGCCGGTGCGCGATCTCGGCGCCGAATGCCTCGGCCCAGTCCGGCCAAGAAAAAGCGCCCCGCTCCGACAGGTGCACCGTCAGCGCGAAGAGCTGGGCCTGCCAGGGCGCGTCGAAGGCCGGCGCCTCGGGCGCAGTGTCCGCACCCGCGCCCGGCGGGTGGCCTGCCCCGCCGCTCATGCCGGCTCCAGGTAGCTTTGCCAGAGGTCGAGCACCACCTCGTCCGCCGGGTCCTCCACCGCCTCGGGGCCCCACAGCTCGCCCGCCGCGAAGGCGACGGCGTAAAGCGGCTCGGGCGCCTCGCCCAACCCGTGGGCGTTGGCGTCGGGCAGGACGTGGCTGCCGTGGTGCACCAGCACCCTCCCGCAGGCGCCGGCAGCATAGGCTGGCAGGCGCGTGTGCCCGCCCCGGACCGCCAGGTTGCGCGCCGGGCGGCGGCTGCGCACCGCGTCGCCGGGGGCGAACAGGGCCGACGGCCCGCCCTCGCGCCGCGCCGGCCCGCCGGCGGCCAGGATCTGCGCCATGCGCGCCCGGTCCGGCGGCGCCGCGCCCTCTGCCTGAGCCGCGGCCTGGCCCGTGGCCAGCTCCTGCCGCGTCAGAAGCCCGGCCTCGACGCAAAGGTCCGCCAGCGCGGCGATCCACTTCTCGTAGTAGGAAAAGCGCATGTAATCGCCCGGCGGCAGGCATTCGCGGGCATGGCGCGAGCGGTCGATGTTCCAGCGCCCCAGCGCCCCGGCCGCCACCGTCACGCCAAGCGCGCGGGCGT
>JBPEXR010000553.1:0-2072 GCA_052031355.1 Paracoccaceae bacterium | reverse complement strand
CAGCTTCTCGCGCTCCTTCGCCGGGATCGGGCCCTCGGAGCGGCAGACCAGGATGTCGGGCGCGATGCCGATCGAGCGCAGCTCCTTCACCGAGTGCTGGGTCGGCTTGGTCTTCAGCTCGCCGCTGGCCTTGATCCAGGGCAGCAGCGTCAGGTGCATGAAGATGCACTGCCCGCGCGGCTTGTCCTGGGAGAACTGGCGGATCGCCTCGAAGAAGGGCAGGCCCTCGATATCGCCGACGGTGCCGCCGATCTCGCAGAGCATGAAATCGACCTCGTCCTCGCCCAGGGCGATGAAGTCCTTGATCTCGTTGGTGACGTGCGGGATCACCTGGATCGTCTTGCCCAGGTAGTCGCCGCGGCGCTCCTTCTCCAGCACGTTGGAATAGATCCGGCCGGAAGAGACGCTGTCGGTCATGCGCGCCGCCACGCCGGTGAAACGCTCGTAATGGCCAAGGTCGAGGTCCGTCTCCGCCCCGTCGTCGGTCACGAAGACCTCGCCGTGCTCGAAGGGGCTCATCGTGCCGGGGTCGACGTTGAGGTAGGGGTCGAGCTTGCGCAGACGCACCGAGAAGCCGCGCGCCTGCAGAAGCGCGCCCAGGGCGGCGGACGCCAGCCCCTTGCCGAGCGAGGAAACCACACCGCCGGTGATGAAGATGAATCGTGCCATAAGGTCGGCCAAGCCCCCGTGATTGTCGCGTATCGGCGCCTGGTAAGCGGGGCGTTGCGCCCCTGCGCCGGTCCAAAAGCTGAGGTGCCCACGGCGCGTCGCGCCGCAGCATCACGGGACCTTAGCTTATCAGGATTCGGTCAAATGGTGCAAGCGCACCGCAAGATGCTGTTGCGGCAGCGCCAGGTTTCTCAAGTGCTAGTGATCAATCCGCGCGGGGCACCAGCGGCGTGTCGCTGTCGCCGCTCGGCGGCAGAAGGTCTGCGTCGGGGATCGCGGGGGCCGTGTCTTCGCCCTCGGCCACCGGGGCGGGGCCGCCCAGGCGGTCGATCACCGACGAGCCGGCGGATTTCTGCGCCGCGATGATGGTCAGCGTCAGCGAGGTGACGATGAAGGCCGCGGCCAGGATCCAGGTCACCTTGCCCAGCGCCGTCGCGGCCGCGCGGCCGCTCATCACGCCGCCGCCGCCGCCGCCCATGCCAAGCCCGCCGCCCTCGGAGCGCTGCATCAGCACCACGCCGATCAGCGACAGCGCCAGAAGTAGGTGGATGATGAGCACGACGTTTTCCATGGGGCCTCGGGCAAGTTCGCGGGTTCGCGGGCTATGTAGGGATATTCGCCAGGTGAGGCAAGGGAAGTTTCCCGCGCGCCGGGGGGTGCGGCGGCCGGCGGGGGCGCCGCGCGGCCGGGGCGGTGAAGGCTGGACAGCGCCGGGGCGGGCGGACATCATCGCCCCATGCCGCATGATCTGCCCGCCGATGGCCCGCCCCATGACGACCCGCCGCACGCCCTTCTGCCGGAGGCGCCGGCCCTGCGGGTGCGCGCGCTGGAGACGCTGCTGACCGAGAAGGGGCTGATCGACCCCGAGGCGGTGGAGGAGATCATCGACACCTATGCCGCCCGCGTCGGGCCGCGCATCGGCGCGCGCCTCGTCGCCCGGGCCTGGGCAGAGCCCGCTTTCAAGGCGCGGCTGCTGGAGGATGCCGACGCGGTGATGGCGGAGCTGGGGCTGAACGGACGACAGGGCGAGCATCTGCGCGTCGTCGAGAACACGCCCGAGCGGCACAACATGGTCGTCTGCACGCTGTGCTCCTGCTACCCGTGGCCGCTGTTGGGCATCCCGCCGGGCTGGTACAAGTCCGATGCCTACCGCGCCCGCGCCGTGCGCAGCCCGCGGGCCGTGCTGGCGGAGTTCGGCGTCACCCTGGCCGAGGGGACCGCGATCCGCGTCTGGGATTCCACCGCCGAGGTGCGATACCTCGTCCTGCCGATGCGCCCGGAGGGGACCGAAGGGCTGGAGGTGGAGGCGCTGGCCGAATGGGTCACCCGCGACAGCATGATCGGCACGGGCTTGCCGCAGCCCCCGAAGGGCGCGCCGGGCGGTGCCGCGCAAGGGGCGGGGG
>JBPEXR010000552.1:0-1640 GCA_052031355.1 Paracoccaceae bacterium | reverse complement strand
CGATGGCCTGCCCGCCCAGCCCCTCCAGCCGCCGCAGGGCGCGGATGCGCTGGCTGACCGGATCGCCCGGCGCGTGGCGGGCCAGCCAGTCGTCCCAGCCGGCGCGGTCCGGCAGCGGGTGACGGCCCAGGAGGGCGACATGCGCGCCGGCGCGGACCAGATCCTCGGCAAGGGCCAGGCCGATGCCGCCGAAGCCGCCGGTGATCAGATAGGCCGCGCCCGGGGTGATCTGCGGCGCCTCCGCGCCTTCCGGCGTCTCCCGGCCCGTCTCTAGCAAAGGCAAGGGGCGCCATTCCCGCTCCAGCCGCCGGGGGCCGCAGCGCAGCGCCAGGGTGTTGGCCGGGGGGGCGAGCGCCTCTTCCAGGATCGCATCGACCAGCGCGTCGGGGTCCGGCGTATCAGGGGCGCCGCGCCGCCAAAGCGTGCTGCGCGTCTTGTTCCGCGCGGCCCCGGTTGCGGGGGCGCGCAGGTCCAGCGCGCGGCAGGTCCAGCCCGGCATCTCGCGCGGGATCACCTGCAGCGGGCCAAGGGCGGTCGCCTTCTCGGGCGCCTCGGCGCGCAGGTCCTCGGCGCTGAAGGCGCCGGTCAGCGCGCAGGTCAGCTGCAGCGGGCCGGAGATATCCTCCCGCCCCGCGGCCTGGGCGAGGAACAGCAGGCTGTAGAACCCGGCCTCCAGCGCGTGGTGGGTGGGCGAGCTGCCAGGGCGGACGGCGCCCCGCCCGTCCAGCAGCCACAGGTGCACCAGGTGGCGCGGCAGGCGTCCCCGGCCCGCCAGCGCCTGCCAGAGGCGGGCGTAGCCCTCGACGCCATCTTCCGGCGCCAGCACGAAACCCTCCTCGCCGTCCTCGGCGAAGGTGTCGCCGGCGCGGCAGGTGATGACGCGCTGACCGGCGGCGCGCAGCCGTGCGGCCATGCGGGCGCCCAGCCCGCCGCGGTCCAGCAGGATCAGCCAGTCTTCGGGCGGGGCCGCGCGCAGGGCGGCCTCGGCGCTGCCCTCGACCTCGGGCAGGCGCGGCAGCCAGGCAGGGCGCCAGCCCCAGTCGGCCATGTCCTCGGCCCGGGGCGGCAGGTCGGGGGTCTGCGGGTCGGCGCCGCGGCCCGGGGCGATCCAATGCCGCTGGCGCTGCATCGCCAGCCCCGGCAGCGGCAGCCGCAACCGCCGCGCCTCGCCCCAGACCTGGGCCCAGTCGAAATCCCCGCCCAAGGCCCAGAGGCGGGCCAGCGCGGTCAGGAAATGCAGATCGTCGGCGACCTCTTCCTCGCGGTGGCGCAGCGCGGCGATGACCCGCGCCGGCGCGGCGCCGCTGGCCTGCGCGAGCGAGCCCAGCGTGCGGCCCGGGCCCATCTCGATCCAGATACGCTCGGCCGTCTCGCCAAGGGTCCGCAGCCCGGCGGCGAAGCGCACCGGGCGGCGCAGGTGCTGGGTCCAGTAATCGGGGTCCGTCGCCTCGGTATCGGTCAGCCAGGCGCCGCTACGGTTGGAGACGATGGGGATCTGCGGCGGGTGCAGCGCGATCCCCTCCAGGTAGGCGCGGAAGCGCGGCAGGATCGGCTCCAGCAGGTGCGAATGGGCGGCGATGTCGATGGCGACCCGGCGCGCCTCGATACCCGCCTCGGTCAGCCGTGCGCCCAGCGCGTCC
>JBPEXR010000551.1:0-2193 GCA_052031355.1 Paracoccaceae bacterium | reverse complement strand
GCGTAAGCGCCGCATGGCGCGCCTGGGCGTTGAGGCAAAGGCCCAGGGGGACTAGAGCCTTCGAGGCAGCGCGGCACGCCGCCCCGGAGGCTAGCGCCTGTCAGGCGGCGTCGAAGTCCAGCACCAGCTTGCTGCTGGTCGGCCGCGTCTGGCAGGCCAGCACGAAGCCGGCTTCCAGCTCCCACGGCTCCAGCGAGTAGTTCACCGCCATCTCGGCCTCGCCCTCGGCCACGCGGCAGCGGCAGGTGCAGCACATGCCGTTGCGGCAGCTGTAGGGCAGCTCCATCCCCTGCCGCTCGGCGGCTTCCAGCACGGTGTCATCCTCGGCGCCCATGCCGAAAGCGCGGCGCGCGCCGTCCAGCACCACCTCGACCGACACGCCCTGTTCGGCGGCCTCGGCGGCTTTTTCCGACCGGGTCGGACGGGGGCCTTCGCCCTCCTGGAAGAACCGCTCGAAGTGGATGCGGGCGCGCGGCACGCCGGCGCCTTCCAGCTTCTCGGCCACGTCGTCGATCATCCCGCCGGGGCCGCACAGGAAGACACCGTCGGTGTCCTCCAGCTCGATCGCGCCGGCCTTGGCGAGGCGCAGCACGCGGTCGCCGTCGATGCGCCCGTGCAGCAGGTCGACATCCTGCGGCTCGCGGCTGAGGACGTGGATCAGGGTGAACCGCTCCATGTAGCGGTCCTTCAGCTGCTCCAGCGCCTCGCGGAACATGATCGAGCCGCTGTCGCGGTTGCCGTAGACCAGCGTAACCGAGCCGCCGCGCGCCAGCGCCTGCGCCGCGATCGCCATCATCGGCGTGATGCCCGAGCCGGCAGCGACCAGCAGCAGGTTCCGCTCGTCCCCCAGGGTGAACCGCCCCTCGGGCGCCATGACCTTCAGCACCGCGCCCTTCTCCAGCGTCTGGCAGAAGGGCGAGAAGAGGCCCCCCTCCACCGTCTTGACGCCCACGCAGAGCGGCGCGCCCGGCGCGCTGGCGATGGAATAGGAACGGCGCGCGTCCTGCCCGTCCACCTCGGCACGCAGCGTCAGGTACTGGCCGGGGGTGAAGGCGAAGGTTTCGCGCAGGGTCTCGGGCACGTCGAAGGTCAGCACCACGCTGTCCTCGGTCTCGCGCCGCAGGTCGGCGATTTTCAGATCGTGGAACATCGATGCTCCCCTAGATGCATTTGAAATAGTCGAAAGGCTCGGCGCAGCTGCGGCAGCGGTACTGCGCCTTGCAGGCGGTCGAGCCGAACTCGCTGAGCTTCTCGGTCTCGGCCGAGCCGCAGCGCGGGCAGGTCACGGCGGTCTCGCCGAAGAGCGCCAGCTTGGAGGTGCTGCCCCCCTCGGGCGGCGCGATGCCGTAGGCGCGCAGTTTCTCGCGCCCCTCGGGGGTGATCCAGTCGGTCGTCCACGGCGGCGACAGCACGCGCTCGATCCGCGCTTCGAAACCGGCGTCGCGCAGCGCGGCCTCGATCGCCAGCTCGATCGCCAGCACCGCCGGGCAGCCCGAATAGGTGGGCGTCACCTGCGCCACCGCCACGCCGTCCTCCAGCCGCACGTCGCGCAGGATGCCCAGATCCTCGACGGTGACGCAGGGCACCTCGGGGTCCAGCACCGCCGCGGCGGCGGCCCAGGCGCGGCGCGCCTCGGGCGTGGGCATATGATGGACCTCGGCTACCACGTGGCGCCCGGGTGGGCCCGGTGGACGACCTGCATCTCGGCCAGCATGTGGCCCAGCGCCTCGCCGTGCAGGCCCTGCCGGCCCCCGGTCTGCGGGTGCGGCACCTCCGGCACCTCGAGCCCGGCCTCCGCGAAGACCGTGCCGATGGTCTGCTCCCAGGCCGGGCGCAGGGCGGCGCGGTCCGGCAGGACGTCCACATCGGCGGCGGCCTCGGAAGTCTCGAACAGCTCGTCGGTATAGATGTGCAGGTCGGCCACCGCCGCGCGCATGCGGCGGGTGCTTTCCTCGGTCCCGTCGCCCAGGCGGATCACCCATTCGCCGGCGTGGCGGATGTGATAGGCCATCTCCTTCACCGCCTTGCCGGCCACGCCGCGGACCACCTCGTCGGTGCTGCCGAGCGCCTGCTCCCAATAGGGTTTCATGAAGGCGGCGAAGTAGAGCTGGCGCAGCATCGTCTGGGCGAAATCGCCGTTCGGCCGCTCGCAGAGCAGCAGGTTGCGATACTCGCGGTCGCTGCGCAGGTAGG
>JBPEXR010000550.1:0-10473 GCA_052031355.1 Paracoccaceae bacterium | reverse complement strand
GGCACGACCGTCAGCACCACCAGCATGAAGAGCGCCGCGCCCAGCATGCCGTCGAAGCGGTCCAGCAGCCCGCCGTGCCCCGGGATCAGCGCCGAGCTGTCCTTGACGCCCATCTGCCGCTTCATCGCGCTTTCGGCGATATCGCCCATCTGCGAGGCCATGGAGACGGCGATGGAGATGCCCGCCAGCCCCCAGCTGACACCCATGGTGGCCGAGAAGATCAGCCCCAGAACGGCCGCGCCGATCCAGCCGGCGGCGGTCCCGGACCAGGTCTTTTTCGGGCTGACCGAGGGCCAGAACTTCGGCCCGCCGAAGGCCCGCCCGGCGAAATAGCCAGCGACGTCCGTCACCACGACGACGCCCACCAGCCACAGCAGCCAGACAAAGCCCAGATCGTCGCGCAGCCCCAGCATGCCGAAGCCGGCCAGCAGCACCGCGACGCCGAAACTGAGGTAGAGCGCGCGGAACCGCGACAGCAGCGCCATGCCCAGGATGCCCGGCGCCAGAAGCAGCGGCAGCGCGATCCCCGGCGGCAGGTAGGCGGCCGACAGGATCGCCCCCGCCGCGACAAGGCCCAGGATGATCGGCGCGTTGCGCCCCTCGGGGCGCATCATGGTGACCAATTCCCAGATCATCGCGCCGCAGATCAGCGCCAGGGCGCCGCGGAACCACAGCCCGCCGGCCCAGATCGCCGCCAGGCCCACCACGACCAGCGCCAGCCCGGAGGCCAGGCGCACGGCCAGGTCATCCCACTTGCGCGCGCCGCTCATGCCCGCACCGCCCCGAAGCGCCGGTCGCGCCCGCAGTAGGACCGGATCAGGCGGCCGAATTCCTCGGCGGTGAAATCGGGCCAGAGGGTGTCGATGAACTCATACTCCGCGTAAGCCGACTGCCAGAGCAGGAAGTTGGAGATGCGCGCCTCGCCGGAGGTGCGGATCACCAGGTCCGGGTCGGGCAGCACGCAGGTGTCGAGGTAGCGCGGCAGCGTTTCCTCGTCCACCGCGTCCGGGTCCAGCCGGCCGGAGGCGACATCCTGCGCCAGGCGCTTGGTGGCGCGGGCCACCTCGTCGCGCCCGCCGTAGTTCAGCGCGATGGTCAGGTTGGTGCCGGTGCAGCCCGCGGTCAGGGCTTCCAGCTCGTCCATCAGCTGTTGCAGCTTGGCGTCCAGCCGCGGGCGGTCGCCGATGAAGCGCACGCGCACGTTCTTTTCCTTCAGCGCCGTCGCCTCGCGCTCGATGTAGCGGCGGAACAGGCTCATCAGCCCGGCCACCTCGATCTGCGTGCGCTTCCAGTTCTCGGTCGAGAAGCCGAAGATGGTCAGATACTCGACACCGAAGCCCGGGCAGGCCTCGACGATCTCGCGCACGCGGCGGGCGCCGGCGTGGTGTCCGAACAGGCGCGGACGCCCGCGTTGCGTGGCCCAGCGTCCGTTGCCATCCATGATGATGGCGACGTGGCGCGGTCCCCCGGCGTAATCGCTTTGCGCGGCCATATGCGGCATTCCTTCCAGCGCCCTCAGACCTGCATGATCTCGGATTGCTTGGTCTCCAGCGCCTTGTCGACGGCGGCGATGTACTTGTTGGTCAGCTCCTGGACCTCGGTTTCCCAGAACTTCTGGTCGTCCTCGGACATGCCGTCGGCCTTGGCCTTCTTGATCTGGTCCATGCCGTCGCGGCGCACGTTACGCACCGCGACGCGGGCGTGTTCGGCATATTGCGAGGCGACGCGGCTCAGCTCGCGGCGGCGCTCCTCGTTCAGCTCGGGGATCGGCAGCATGATGATGGTGCCGTTAAGCTGCGGGTTGATCCCGAGGCCGCTTTCGCGGATCGCCTTCTCCACCTTGCCGACCAGGCCCTTGTCCCAGACGTTGATGGTGACCATCCGCGGCTCGGGCACGTTGACGGTGCCGACCTGGTTGATCGGGGTCTTCTGCCCGTAGGCGTCGACCATCACCGGCTCCAGCATCGAGGCGGAGGCCCGCCCGGTGCGCAGGCTTGCAAACTCGGTCCGCAGGCTGGCCATCGCGCCTTCCATGCGGCGCTCCAGGTCGTCGGTGTCGATCTCGAAATCGTCTGCCATTTTCTGGTCTTCCTTCTTTTGGCCCCCGCGGGCCATGCTCTTGGCGGCCCCGCGCTGGGGCCCTTGCTCTTGCGTGTGGCGCCCGCCCGCGGGCCAGAGGTTAGCCCTAGGCGTGCACCGTTGTATAGGTGCCCTGCCCGGCCAGGATGCCACGGAACCCGCCCGGCTCGTCGAGGCTGAAGACGATGATCGGCAGGTTGTTGTCCCGCGCCAGGGCGATGGCGCTGGCGTCCATCACCCCCAGGTGCTGGGCCAGAACCTCGTCGTAGCTGACCCGGTCATAGCGCTTGGCGTCGTCGAACTTCTCCGGGTCCTTGTCGTAGACGCCGTCCACCTTGGTGCCCTTGAAGATCGCCTCGCAGGCCATCTCGTTGGCGCGCAGCGTGGCGGCGGTATCGGTGGTGAAATAGGGGTTGCCGGTGCCGGCGGCAAAGATGCAGACGCGCTTCTTCTCCAGGTGGCGCACGGCGCGGCGGCGGATGTAGGGCTCGCAGACCTGGTCCATCGGGATGGCGCTGATCACCCGGGTGAAGACGCCGCGCGATTCCAGTGCCGCCTGCATGGCCAGCGCGTTCATCACCGTGGCCAGCATCCCCATGTAGTCGGCGGTGGTGCGCTCCATCCCCTGCGCGGCGCCCTGCAGGCCGCGGAAGATGTTGCCGCCGCCGATCACCATGCAGATCTCGACGCCCAGGTCGTGGACCGACTTCACCTCGTCGGCGATCCGCTCGACCGTCGGCGGGTGCAGCCCGTAGCCCTGGTCCCCCATCAGCGCCTCGCCGGAGATTTTCAGGAGCACACGTTTGAAGGTTGTCTTCGGACTGTCAGAATCGGCCATGTTGCGCTCCGCTTGGGCAGGGGTCTAAATTGCGCGCAAAATGTCGGAAAACCCGGACGGGTTCAATGCACTCCCCCAAACCGCGCCCAGTGCCGCGCCCAGGGCCGCGATCCGCCGCGCGCGGAGCGGCCGCGAGCCGCGGCGGCAGCGGGGGGCCGGGCGCGGGTGCGGCGCCCCCGCGGGGCAATGACAGGTTGGAAGGTCAAACGCTTGGATTTGCCGGATATTCCGAAGGACCGCCCCGTGCTGATTGCGGGGCCCACCGCCTCGGGCAAGTCGGAGCTGGCGCTGCGGCTGGCGGAACGGGACGGCGGGATCATCGTCAACGCCGACGCCAGCCAGGTCTTTGCCAACTGGCGCGTGCTGACCGCCCGGCCGGACGCGGCGGACCTGGCCCGCGCGCCCCATGCCCTTTACGGCCATCTGCCGCATGATGCCGATTACTCCGTCGGCCACTGGCTGCGCGAGGTGGCGCCGCTGCTGAAGGGCCCCGAGCGGGTGATCGTGACCGGCGGCACCGGCCTTTACTTCACCGCGTTGACCGAGGGGCTGGCCGAGATCCCGCCAACCCCGCCGGAGCTGCGCGAGAAGGCCGACGCGCGCCGCGCAAGGGAGGGGCTGGAGGGGCTGCTGGCCGAACTCGACGCCCCTACCCGCGCCCGAATCGACACACGCAACCCGATGCGCGTCCAACGCGCCTGGGAGGTTCTGCACGCCACCGGGCGGGGTCTCGCGGCCTGGCAGGCGGAGACGCCGCCGCCGCTTTTGCCCCTCGGAGAGGCCGCGCCGATCGTTCTGCGCCCCGAGGCCGCCTGGCTGAACGCGCGCATCGAAAGGCGCTTCGACGCCATGCTGCGCGGCGGCGCGCTGGAGGAAGCGCGCGCCAACCTGCCCCTCTGGGACCCGGCGCTGCTGTCGATGAAAGCCATTGGCGCGCAGGAGCTTATCGCCCACCTCGAAGGTAGGATGAGCCTGGCCGAGGCGCGCGAGGCGGCGGTGATTGCCACCCGCCAGTTCGCCAAGCGGCAGCGCACGTGGTTTCGCAATCGCATGGCCGGCTGGCGGGTCCACCGGCCTGATCTTGCCGACGGCTGAGAAGGCGTTTGCCAGGCGCGGCTTGGGGCGTCAGCCTTATGGGCAAGCGCAAGCCACGGGAATCAGACGGGAAGTTGCCATGACCCACCACGCCTTCGTCGCTGCCGACGCCGAATACGCGGCAGCCCCGCGCGGTGCCGGCGTGGACTGCATGACACTGGCGCAGCTGACGCGCCACGCAAGGTGGCAGCTGACGCTGGCCCATGCGCGGCGCGATCACCTGCTGCTCTGGGTCACCCGCGGCCAGGGCCGCGCCTGCATCGACGGCGCGCGCCGCGGGGTGGGCATTCACAACGCCATCTTCGTGCCCGCCGGCACGCTTTTCTCGATGGAGCTTGGCGCCCAGGCCTTCGGCCATGCCATGGTGATCGCCCCGGGCGCCCTGCCCCTGCTGCCCGAAACGCCGCTGCACCTGCGCATCCGCGACGCCTACGCCCAGGCCGAAATCTCCAAGCTGTTCGAGGCGATGCAGCGCGAGATCTCCGAGGCCCGCGCCCTGTCGGAGGAGGCGCTGGCCGCCCAGGCGCAGCTTGTCACCGTGTGGCTGGCGCGCCAGGCGCAATCCGCGCCGCGCCACGACCCCTCGCAGACCCCGGACCAGGCCCTGTCCAGCCGTTTCGCGCGACTTCTGGAGGCGCGTTTCGACAGCGGCTGGGGCCTGCAGGATTATGCCGCCTCGCTGGGCGTGACCCCCGAGGCGCTGACCCGCGCCTGCCAGCAGGCCACCGGCCGCCCGGCCGAGGCGCTGCTGAACGAACGTCTTGCACATGAGGCGCAGCGCCTGCTGATGGACCCGGTGCCCCCCATCCCCGACGTGGCGCGCCAGCTGGGCTTCACCTCGCCCGAATACTTCGACCGTTTCGTCGAGCGCCAGACCGGCAAGCCCCCGCGCGCCTTGCGCGAGGCTGCGCTGCGCCGCGTCCACGCCTGAACTTTCCCGATCGGTGATTTCGAGGGGTGCCCATCGCCGGCGCCCTCTTTGCCGTTGTTTCGCAACGGAATGCCCTGTTGCACCGCGCGGCGATGTCGTTTTTGTTATGATGACATGTCGCATTCAGACCATAAAATGGCGGCGCCGTCGATTGACGGAGGCCCCATCTTGGGGCCGAATGGCAGGACAGAAGAAAAATCGCGTGGTCGCACGGGCTTGCTGGACTAGCTCTGACGCAGAAGAGGCCGCCGGCGCCCGCCGCTATCCGGCACGGCCGGACGACTTATGACAGGGAGACGAGAATGACCCACCCCACCATCAACGGAAAAGCCGTGCACCCCGCTGCCCGCATGTACGCGCGGGAATTCAAGGCCGGGCTGCTGAGCCGGCGTGAATTCCTGGCCCGCGCCTCGGCGCTGGGCGTGACCTCGGCCGGCGTCTATGCGCTGGGCGGGCTGCAGCGCCCGGCCGAAGCCGCCGCGCACACCCAGGACGGCGGCACGCTGCGCATCCAGATGGAAGTGCGCGCCATGAAGGATCCGCGCACCGCCGACTGGTCGCAGATCGCCAACGTCTACCGCGGCTGGCTGGACTACCTGGTCGAATACAACGCCGACGGCACCTTCCGCGGCATGCTGCTGGAAAGCTGGGAGGTCAACGAGGACGCGACCGAATACGTGCTGCACGTCCGTCCCGGCGTGACCTGGAACAACGGCGACAAGTTCACCGCCGAGGACGTGGCCCACAACATCCGCCGCTGGGCCGACAAGACGGTCGAGGCGAACTCCATGGCCTCGCGCGTCTCCTCGCTGGTGGACGAGGAAACCGGCCAGGCCCGCGACGGCGCGATCGAGGTGGTGGACGAGATGACCGTGCGCCTCAAGCCCGCGCAGCCCGACATCACGCTGATCCCCGGCTTCGCCGACTACCCGGCGGCCGTGGTGCACCCCAGCTACGACGGCGGCAATCCCGCCGACAACCCGATCGGCACCGGCGCCTTCCTGCCCGAGGAGATCGAGGTCGGCGTCAAGGCCGTATTGGTGCGCAACGACGACCACGATTGGTGGGGCAAGGACGTCTACGGCGGCGCCTCGCTGGAGCGGGTGGAGTTCATCGACTTCGGCCAGGACCCCTCGTCCTGGGTCGCGGCCGCCGAGGCCGAGGAAGTCGACATGCTCTACGAATCCGTGGGCGAATTCATCGAGATCCTCGATTCCATCGAATGGGTGAAATCCGAGGCGGTGACGGCCAACACCATCACCATCCGGCCCAACCAGCTGGCCGAGGTGGACGGCAAGAAGCCCTACGAGGATGCCCGCGTGCGCCGCGCCCTGGCGATGGCCGTCAAGAACGAGGTTTGCCTGGAGCTGGGCTATGCGGGCCTGGGCGTCGTCGCCGAGAACCACCACGTCGCGCCGATCCACCCCGAGTATGCCGACATCGGCCCCGCGCCCTACGATCCCGAGCAGGCGATGAAACTGCTCGAGGAAGCGGGCATGGCCGATTTCGAGCACGAGCTGATCTCGATCGACGATGACTGGCGCAAGAACACCACCGACGCCTGCGCCGCGCAGCTGCGCGATGCGGGGATCAAGGTGAAGCGCACCATCCTGCCCGGCTCGACCTTCTGGAACGATTGGGCGAAGTATCCCTTCAGCTCGACCAACTGGAACCAGCGTCCGCTGGGCGTGCAGGTGCTGGCGCTGGCCTATCGCTCCGGCGAGGCCTGGAACGAGACCGGCTTCTCGAACGAGACCTTCGACCAGAAGCTGGCCGAGGCCATGTCCATCGCCGATGCCGAGAAGCGGCGCGAGGTGATGGCCGAGCTGGAGCAGATCCTGCGCGACGAGGGCGTGATCATCCAGCCCTACTGGCGCTCGATCTACCGCCATTACACCGACCGCGTCGTCGGGGCGGAGATGCATCCCAGCTTCGAGATCCACACCTACAAGCTGGGCCTCAAGGCCTGAGATCCCCGGCCCTCCGGCAATGACCGGGGGGCCGCGGCCACCCGCCGCCAACACGCCACCCGGGGGCCCGCCCCCCGCCCGCGCCACCAGCACGCCCGCCCGCCGGGCGCGCCCCGGGCGCAACAGCGACAGGGAAGCGAATGGGAATATTCTTTCTCCGCCGCCTCGGGGTCATGGTGCTGACGGCCCTGTGCCTGACGTTCATCGTCTTTTTCCTGACGAACCTGCACCCCAACCTCGAAAAACTGGCCAAGACCCAGGGCAACATGCGCATGACCGATGCCGAGGTCACCGCCTGGCTGGACAACCGCGGCTACCTGCGCCCGATGCCGGTCAAATACGCCGAATGGCTGGGTGTCTGGCCCGGCTGGACGCGGCAAACCGCCGAGGGCAAGGTCTCTGGCCGCTGCGTCGCCCCCGGCCAGACGCTGGAGGAGGCGCCGCGCTTCTGCGGCATCCTGCAAGGCTACTGGGGCTATTCCACCGTCTTTCGCGACGATGTCTCGCAGATCGTGCTCACCCGCCTGGGCCTCACGGGGGTGCTGATGTTCTGGGTCATGGTGGTCATGGTGCCCTCGGCCTTGGTGCTGGGCGTGCTTGCCGGCATGCGCGAGGGCAGCGCGATGGACCGAAGCCTTTCGACCGTGGCCATCACCACCACGGCAACGCCGGAATATGTCTCGGGCGTGATCCTGATCGCGGTCTTCGCCTCCTCCGCCGTGGGCCTCAAGTGGTTCAAGGGCACCGCCACCAGCGCGATGGAGAACCCGACCTTCGAGAATTTCTTCCTGCCGGTCATCACCATCGCCCTTTACGGCATGGGCTATATCGCCCGGATGACCCGCGCCTCCATGGCCGAGGTCATGACATCGCAATACATCCGCACCGCGCGCCTCAAGGGTGTGAGCTTCCGCAACATCGTCGTGAAACACGCGCTGCGCAACGCGCTGATCGCCCCCTTCACCGTCATCATGCTGCAGTTTCCCTGGCTGCTGAACGGCGTGGTGATCGTCGAGACGCTGTTCAACTACAAGGGCTTCGGCTGGACGCTGGTGCAGGCGGCGGGCAACAACGACATCGAGCTGCTGCTCGGCGTCTCGGTCGTCTCGGTGATCGTGGTGCTGACGACGCAGCTCATCTCCGACATCGGATACGTCTACCTCAATCCCCGGATCAGCATGGCATGACGGCTGCAGGTATTTCCCACCGCCCCGCGCGCCCCCGCACAGCTACCGCGGAGGCCCCGTGATGGACCCGCTCACCACGACCGAGATCATCCTGCGCATCCTGGGGCGCTTCGCCCCGGTCTGGATCGCGCTGGCGATCCTCTTCGCGCTGTCGATCCGCTACCGCCGGCGTCTGGGCCTTTACGGCAAGCTCTTCGACTCGCCCATCGGCATGATCGGCTTCGCCATCGTCATGTTCTGGGTCTTCACCGCCGTCTTCGGCGGGCTGTTCGAGCTGATCGTCACCCACGATCCGCTGGCGCAATATTCCGGCCTCAAGAACGACCCGCCGGGCACCCCGATGCCTGAGGGGGTCGCGGGCTATCCCTACCTGCTGCTGGGCGGCGACAACCTGGCGCGGGACGTCTTCAGCCGGATGATCTACGGCGCCTGGGAAGTGATCAAGATCGCCCCCTTCGCCACGCTCTTCGCCTTTATGGTGGGCATCACCCTGGGGCTGCCGGCGGGCTACTACGGCGGGCGGCTGGACACGGTGCTGTCGTTCCTGGCGAACCTGATCCTCGCCTTCCCGGTGATCTTGCTCTTCTACCTGCTGGTCACGCCCGAGATCGTCGCCACCGGCATTCCCGTCTACATGGCCGCGGTGCTCTTCGTCTTCCCGGTCATCTTCATGGTGGTGCTCTTCAATTCGCGCTTCTACACCCAGCCGGGCAAACGCGCGGTCTACCTGGCGATCACCCTGGTGATCGGCGCCTGGCTCTACCTCGGCATCGCCTGGAACGCGGACCCGCTGGGCCTCATCTCCTTCCCGCCGAACCTGCTGGTGGTCTTCGTGGCGGTGGTCTTCGTCAACTCGCCCACCGTCTTCCGCATCGTTCGCGGCCTCGCCCTCGACATCAAGACGCGCGACTACGTCGCCGCCGCCCAGACCCGCGGCGAGGGCCCCTGGTACATCATGCTGTGGGAGATCCTGCCCAACGCCCGCGGCCCGCTGATCGTCGATTTCTGCCTGCGCATCGGCTACACGACGATCCTTCTGGGCACGCTGGGCTTCTTCGGGCTTGGCCTCGCCCCCGAAAGCCCCGACTGGGGCTCCACCATCAACGAGGGGCGCAAGCTCCTGTCGATCTACCTGCACCCTGCCCTGCCGCCGGCGCTGGCGCTGCTCAGCCTCGTGCTGGGCCTCAACCTGCTGGCCGACGGGCTGCGCGAGGAAAGCCTGAAGGACTGATCCGGCTTCATCTCGCCCCAAATACTCCGGGGGTCCGGGGGCTGGCCCCCGGTCCCGCCATCCGCCCCATCCCGACCGGGAGAGAGCCATGACCGACCCGATATCCCAGGCCTCGGGCCAGACGCAGACCCCCGCCGCCCGGCCCGCCGCCGAGGCCGAAACCCCGATCCTGGAGATCGACAACCTCTCGATTTCCTTCTTCACCCGCCTGCGCGAGATCCCGGCGGTGATGGATTTCTCCGCCACCATCCGCCCGGGCGAGGCGCTGGGGCTGGTGGGCGAAAGCGGCTGCGGCAAGTCCACCGTGGCGCTGGGCGTCATGCAGGACCTTGGCACCAACGGGCGGATCACCGGCGGCACCATCCGCTTCAAGGGGCGCGATTTGGGCGCGATGAGCGCGGAGGAGCTGCGCGACATCCGCGGCAAGGAGATCGCCATGATCTACCAGGAGCCGATGGCCAGCCTGAACCCGGCGATGAAGGTCGGCCAGCAGCTCATGGAAGTCCCGATGATCCACGAGGGCATCTCCGCCAAGGCGGCGCGGGCCCGCGCGCTGGAGGTGGTGCAGGACGTCAAGCTGCCCGACCCCGAACGCATCCTGAAGGCCTATCCGCACCAGCTGTCGGGCGGGCAGCAGCAGCGCATCGTCATCGCCATGGCGCTGATGTCCAAGCCCGCGCTGCTGATCCTGGACGAGCCGACCACCGCCCTTGACGTGACGGTCGAGGCGGCGGTGGTCGAACTGGTCAAGGACCTGGGCCGCAAGTACGGCACCTCGATGCTCTTCATCAGCCACAACCTGGGCCTGGTGCTGGAGACCTGCGACCGGATCTGCGTGATGTATTCCGGCGAGGCGGTGGAACGCGGTGCGGTGCGCGACGTCTTCGACCGCATGCGTCACCCCTACACGCAGGCCCTCTTCCGTTCGATCCCCCTGCCCGGCGCCGACAAGAACGCCCGCCCGCTGGTGGCGATCCCCGGCAACTTCCCGCTGCCGCACGAACGCCCGCCGGGCTGCAATTTCGGCCCGCGCTGCAACTACTTCGTCGAGGGGCGCTGCGACGCGCAGGAGATCCCGATGTTCGACGTCGAGGGCGACACCCGCCACGCCACCCGATGCCTGCGCTTCGAGGAGATCGACT
>JBPEXR010000055.1:0-3435 GCA_052031355.1 Paracoccaceae bacterium | reverse complement strand
TCGATGCGCGGCACCAGCTTCTCGATCAGGCGGTCGGCGGTTTCCTCGCCCACCGGCACGGCGACCGAGATGGCCATGCAGCGCTCGCCCGCGGCGCCGTAGCCGGCACCCACCAGCGCGTCGGCCGCCTGGTCCATGTCGGCGTCGGGCATGACGATCATGTGGTTCTTGGCGCCGCCGAAGCACTGCACGCGCTTGCCGTTGGCGCAGCCCTTGCCGTAGATGTATTCCGCGATCGGGGTCGAGCCGACGAAGCCGACCGATTGGATCACCGGGTGCTCCAGGATCGCGTCCACCGCTTCCTTGTCACCGTTGACGACCTGCAGGATGCCCTTGGGCAGGCCGGCCTCTTCCATCAGCTCGGCCAGCATCAGCGGCACGGAGGGGTCACGCTCGGACGGCTTGAGGATGAAGGCGTTGCCGCAGGCGATGGCCGGGGCGAACATCCACATCGGGATCATGGCCGGGAAGTTGAAGGGCGTGATGCCGGCGGTGACGCCCAGCGGCTGGCGCATCGAGTAGATGTCGATGCCCGGGCCGGCGCCGTCGGTGAACTCGCCCTTCAGCATCTGGGGCGCGCCGATGCAGTATTCCACCACTTCGAGGCCGCGCTGCACGTCGCCCTTGGCGTCGGGGAAGGTCTTGCCGTGCTCGCGGCTCAGCGCCTCGGCCAGCTTGTCCATGTCGCGGTTGAGCAGCGCGACGAACTTCATCATCACCCGCGCGCGGCGCTGCGGGTTGACGGCGGCCCAGGCGGGCTGCGCCTTGGCGGCGATTTCCACCGCTTCGGCCATTTCCTCGGCCGAGGCCAGCGGGCAGCGCGCCTGCACTTCGCCGGTGGCGGGGTTGAAGACGTCCGAGAAGCGCCCCGAGCGGCCCTTCACGTGTTCACCGTTGATGTAGTGGGTCAGTTCCTGCATGGGATCCTCCTGTTTGGGCGCCACGATAGGCTTGCAAAAACGCGGTGAAAAGCGCGAACATGGCAAAAGGGTTTTGCGATTTTGCAAGGCCGCCGTCGATCATGAGACCGCGGGGAGGGCGCGATGCAGCCGAACTGGGATGACCTGCGCCTGTTCCTGGCGGTGGCGCGGGCGGAATCGCTGTCGGGTGCAGGCAAGCGGCTGCGGCTCGACCCGGCCACCGTGGGCCGCCGTGTCGGCCGGCTGGAGGAGGCGCTCGGCGCGCCGCTGTTCGCCAAGTCGCCGCAGGGCTATGCCATGACGGACGCGGGCCAGCGGCTGATGGTGCATGCGCTGCGGGCCGAACAGGCCATGGGCGCCGCGCTGGAGGAGATCGCCGGCACCGCCGGGCAGCTTTCCGGGCAGATCCGCATCGGCGCCCCGGACGGCTGCGCCAACTACCTGCTGCCGCAGGTCTGCGCCCGCATCGCCGAGGCGAACCCCGAGCTCGACATCCAGATCGTCGCCCTGCCGCGCGTGGTGAACCTGTCGAAGCGGGAGGCGGACATGGCGGTGGCCGTCAGCCCGCCCAGCGCCGGCCGGCTGAGCGTGCAGAAGCTGACCGATTACCGCCTGCACCTCGCCGCGTCGGAGGAATACCTCGCCCGGCACGGCCCGATCGAGCGGGTCGAGGACCTCGCCGGGCACCGCATCATCGGCTACATCCCCGACATGATCTTCGACAAGGAGCTGGATTACCTGTCGGAACTGGGGGTGGAGCGCGTGCGCCTGGCCTCCAACTCGGTCTCGGTGCAATTCAACTGGGTGCGCAGCGGCGCCGGGCTGGCCATCGTGCACGATTTCGCGCTGCCGGCGGGCGAGGGTATTCGCCGGGTGCTGACGCAGGAGGTCTCGCTGACGCGGTCCTTCTACCTGGTGCGCCACGACGACGACCGCCGGCTGGAGCGGATGAACCGTTTCGCCGCCGCGCTGGCCGACGGGGTGCGCCAGGAAGTCGCCACCCTGGAGGCCGCCGCCGCCGGGCAGGCAAGCCGCGCTTGACACACATCCGTTCCGCGCTGAGGCTGAACCCAGACACGTCAACCGGGAGGTCTGCGCATGCTGGTTCACCAGATTCTGAAGTCCAAGGGGGATGACGGCGTGGTGACCGTCCCGCCGGGTACCACGCTGTCGGAGGTGGCGAAGATCCTGGCCGGGCGGCGCATCGGTACGGTGGTCGTCTCGAAGGACGGGGCGGTGGCCGAGGGCATCCTGTCCGAGCGCGACATCGTGCGAGAGCTGGCCGACCGCGGCGCCACCTGCCTGACCGAGCCGGTGGAATCCTACATGACCCGCGATCTTGTGACCTGCGCGCGCGACGCCACCGCAGACCAGATCCTGGCCCAGATGACCGAGGGGCGCTTCCGCCACATGCCGGTGCTCGAGGACGGGCGCATGGTCGGCATCATCACCATCGGCGACGTGGTGAAGGCCCGCCTCAGCGAACTTTCGATGGAGAAGGACGCGCTGCAGGGCATGATCATGGGGCATTGACCCCTTCGCCGGCCCGGCGCCCCCGCCCGGGGCGCGCCGGGTCATGCCGCAGCGCGGAAACCCGCTTGCATTCCGCAGCGCAATAATGTTGCGTGCCCCGCGAAAGCGGCAGGGAGGCCACCTACATGCGTATCGCGCTTTACCCCGGAACCTTCGACCCGATCACGCTGGGCCATATCGACATCATCCGGCGCGCCGCGCTGCTGGTTGATCGGCTGGTGATCGGCGTGGCGATCAACCGCGACAAGGGCCCGCTGTTCGACCTCGAGGAGCGCGTGGCCATGATCGAGGCGGAATGCGAGACCCTGAGCCGCGAGACCGGCACCGAGATCGTCGCCCATCCCTTCGAGAACCTTCTGATCGACTGCGCGCGCGATGTCGGCGCCTCGATCATCGTGCGCGGGCTGCGCGCCGTCTCGGACTTCGAATACGAGTACCAGATGGTCGGGATGAACCGCGCCCTAGACGACAAGGTCGAGACGGTCTTCCTGATGGCCGAGGCGCGGCACCAGGCCATCGCCTCGAAGCTGGTGAAGGAAATCGCCCGCCTCGGCGGCGATGTCAGCAAGTTCGTCACCCCGCCGGTGCGCAGCGCGCTGCTGCAGCGCTTCGGCGCGCCGGGGGGCGGTGCTTCCTAGGCGCCGTAGACGACGCGGGCGGCAAAATCGCGCGGGTTGCCGGGGGCGAAGCCCAGCTCGCGGGCGACTTCGGCCGGCACGCGGCGCAGGGCGCGCACGGTGCGGCGGTATTGGATCAGCTGAACGATGCGGGTTGCGATGCGGGACATGGCGGCCTCCGGGGCGTCTGGTTGCGTCTGCGTGCGTTTGAATTGATGCGCCTGATCTAGCGATGCTGCGGCGCGGCACAACGCATGTTCCGCCAGACCCGCCATGCAGCGAACGCATGTCTCGCGCGGGCGGGCGCCGCGCGGACGTCAGGCCTGGTTGATGGGAGCTTTCGCCGTGCCGAGGCGCGGTCGCAC
>JBPEXR010000549.1:0-9226 GCA_052031355.1 Paracoccaceae bacterium | reverse complement strand
AATCAAGACCGCTCCTCCAATTCAGATGTCCGATCCCTGCGCGGCGGCAGCGAATCTGTGACTTGCAAACCTTGTTGTGACGCGGCGTGAGGCGCAACCCGAATTGCGGTTCACCTCTGCGTGCGCTGAAAAGGCGTGCAAGGGCGGTGCTTTAGCGGGAAAAACATGCAAACGCGCCCGATGTTAGCGGTAAATACGCGCAGAATGCTTGCAATTGGCCAATTCGGCCCCCTTGGGAATGCCGTGAATTCACGGTGCCGGCGCCACCGGGAAAGCCCTACGTAGAAATACGAGGGGTGGCGGGGTCCAGGGGCGAATTGGGAACGTAATGGCGGAAAAGCCTGCGAAAGGCTTCGGCCCCGGGCGGGTGGAGGGGGCTGTCTGCCCCCTCTGGCGCTGCGCGCCATTCACCCCCGCGAGTATTTTTGGCGAGATGAAGCGGGCGGATGGGGGCGCGGGAGGGCGCGGGAGGGCGCTTTCAGCGAATGGGGTTTGGGAGCGGTGCAGCCCCAAAAAGCCGGGGGATGTGATCTGGGCGCGGCAAGCTGTCGTAAGGTCATTGTTCCGCGGCCGGTCCTGCCGGCTGCCCCTCGTTCCGCAAAGGATGCTTCCCATGAAGATCACCGCATATGCCAAAGCGGCCCTGCTGGCCGCCTCGCTTGCCGCTGCCGGCTGCACGATGACCACCAGCGCCAGCGCGCCCAACATCGTCGAGGTCGCGCAATCGGCCGGGACCTTCGACACGCTTGTCGCCGCCGTCGGCGCCGCGGGCCTGGCCGAGACGCTGTCGGGCGAGGGCCCCTTCACCGTATTCGCGCCCACCGACGCCGCCTTCGCCGCGCTGCCGGCTGGCACCGTCGAGACCCTTCTGAAGCCCGAGAACCGCGAGCAGCTGGCCTCGATCCTGACCTACCACGTGGTGCCGGGCCGGGTGATGGCCGCCGACCTTGCCGGTCAGACCGTCAGCGTGGCGACCGTGAACGGCGCCTCGGTGAACATCGACGGCACGAATGGCGTGATGGTGAACGGCGCCACGGTGACCAGCGCCGATATCGCCGCCTCGAACGGCGTGATCCATGTGATCGACCAGGTGCTTCTGCCCTGATCGGTCCATGCCGCGCCCCCGTCCCGGGGGCGCTTCGGCCGCGGGCCGCCTGCGTCCCCCTCAGGCCTGCCCGCGGCCGATCTCGCCCATGTGCGTATGGGTGAAGCCCCGGCGCGATTTCAGCCCGTAACCCAGCATTCGGTCGAAGCCGGAATGGGCGAGCCAGAGCGCGCCGAGTGCCGCCGTCAGCGGTGCGCCCGCCGCCAGGCCTGCCGCCAGGAGCACGGCCCCCAGCGCGTAGAGATGCGCGGCGTTGTAGATGGCGGCCCCCAGGCGCGGCCCGGCCAGGTAGCCGGCAAAGCTGAGGTCGGGCGCGAAGAATAGCGCAAGCGCGGCCCACCACGGCAACCCGCCATCGGCCCAGAGGTAGATCGCCAGCCCGGCCAGCATGACGCCGGCGCCCTCGATCCGCTGCCACAGGATTGTTCCGCGCATCTGTCCCTCCCCGCGTCGTTACGACATGCGTAAGCCTGCCGCGGAGAGCTGGCAAGCTGCACGGCGGGCCGGAGGCTTTGAATACGGCAGCGAGGAAATGGTGCCCCCACACGGACTCGAACCGCGGACCTACTGATTACAAATCAGTTGCTCTACCAGCTGAGCTATAGGGGCACGGGCGCAGCCATACGCGCAAATCCGCGCGCCCGCAAGAGGCGCGGCCTCAGCGGTTGGTACGCGCCAGCAGCGCCACGGCGACAAGGCCGACGGCGATCACCAGGACCGCGGCCGGGGCGGCGTCGCCCAGGTTCTCGAGGCTGGCCTGGGCGTGCACGCGGGTGGCCAGCGTGTCGTAGTTGAAGGGCCGCAGCAGCAGCGTCGCGGGCAGTTCCTTGACGCAATCGACGAAGACCAGCAGCAGCGCCGAGGCGATGGAGCCGCGGATCAGCGGGAAATAGACCGAGCCCAGCACCTGCCCCCGGCTGCGCCCCAGCGAGCGCGCGGCCAGCGCCAGGTTGGGCGAGACCCGCCCGATGGCGGCATCGGCCGCGCCCTGGGCGATGGCGAAGAAGCGCACCGAGTAGGCCAGCACCAGCGCGAAGGCCGAGCCGGTGAGGATGAGCCCGGGATCGACGCCGAAGCCGCGCTCCACCGCGTCGGCCAGCGCATGGTCGGCGCGCGCCAGCGGGATCAGGATGCCCACCCCCAGCACCGCGCCCGGCGCGGCGTAGCCGATGGTGGTCACCGGCAGCAGCAGCCGCGGCAGGGCGCGCCCCGAAAGCCGCACGCCGTAGACCAGGAAAACCCCCGCCGTCACCGTGGCCAGCGCCGCCAGCCCGCCCACCGTCAGCGTGTGCCAGAGCGCGCGCAGCAGCGCCGGGTCGGCCCAGGCCTGCGCATTGGCCAGCGCGTGGCGCAGGATCACCCCGGCCGGCAGGACGAACCCCATGGCGAAGGGCACGCAACAGGCGGCGCAAGCCAGCGCGCTGCGCCAGCCCCGCAGCGGCTGGCGGGTGATCGGCCGGTGCCGGCGCGAGAGATTGAAGTAGCGCAGGCGGCGGCGGGAGGATTTCTCCAGCAGCACCAGGACGATGACAATGCTCAGCACCACGCAGGCGATCTGCGCGGCGCCGCCGGCGTTATTGCTTTCCAGCCAGACGGAGAAGATGCCGGTGGTCAGCGTCTGCACCGCGAAGTAATCGACCGTGCCGAAATCGTTGACCGTCTCCATCAGCACGATCGCCGTGCCCGCCGCGATCGCCGGACGGGCCAGCGGCAGGCCGATGCGGCGGAACCGCTCCCACGCGCCGGCACCGAGCGAGCGCGCCACCTCCTCGCCGCAGCCCGATTGCTCGCGGAAGGCGGCGCGGGCCAGGATGTAGACGTAAGGATAGAAGGCCGAAGACAGCACCAGGATCGCCGCGCCCATGGAGCGGATCTCCGGGAACCAGTAGTCGCGCGCGCTTTGCCAGCCCATCAGCCCGCGTAGCGCGCCCTGCACCGGGCCGGCGTATTCCAGCAGGTCGACCAGCGCATAGGCGCCGACATAGGCCGGGATCGCCAGCGGCAGCAGCAGCAGGTACTCCAGCCAGCGCGCCCCGGCGAAATGGTAGCGCGTGACCAGCCAGGCCGCGCCGGTGCCCATGGCCGCCGCCAGCGCCGCCACGCCCAGCCCCAGAACGGCCGTGTTGCGCAGGTAGCGCGGCAGCGTGGTGGACATAAGGTGCGGCCAGATGTTCTCGCTCGGGAAGGCGGCGATCCAGAAGACCGACAGGATCGGCAGCAGCACCAGCGCCGCGATGGCCAGCGCGCCCAGCGACCAGGGGTTCAGCGCCTCGCGCAGGCGGGCGCGCCAGGCGCGGCCTTGGCCGGCCGGGCCCGGTGCCGTGGCTGTCGCGGCCTCGCGCGTCGACATGGCGGTCCCCTCAAGCGGTGTCCCCGGGCAGATAGCCGCTTCGCCCCGCCCCCGCAAGCGGGCCCCCGGCGCGTCCGCCGCCGGGCGCTAACCGCGCGCCGGGCCGCGACGCGGCGCGAGATCGGCTTTCCACGCCCGCCCCAGGCCCTATAGTGCCGCCCGACAGGAACCGAAGATCGACCGCCCATGCAGATCGTCTGCCACGCCGGCGCCCATGCGACCGACGAGGATCACCTTCTGAAATGCCTGCTGCGCAACGCGGCGCTTCTGCGCGGCGTGCATACGGCCGTGCCGGGGCCAAGCCGCTACCGCAACCTGTTGCGCGACGCGGTGAACGCGATGGACCACGCCCCCGCCGCCCCGGATTCGCGGCACGTGCTGATCGACGCGATTCTCGACCAGGACGCGGCCGGGGTGGAACGCATGGTCCTGTCGAACCCGCATTTCTTCGCCGTGCCGAAGATCGCCGTGCGCGGCGGGCGCCTTTACCCGCAGGCGGGCACGCGGATGCAATACCTGCAGGAGCTGTTCCACGGCGACGAGGTGCATCTCTTCCTGGCGCTGCGCAACCCGGCGACCTTCCTGCCGGCGCTGTGGGAGATGGCACCGGAAGAGGCGCGCGCGGGCGGGCTTGCCGGGCTGCTGGACGGGGCCGACCCACGCGATCTGCGCTGGTCCGAGCTGATCGCCCGCATACGGGCCGAGGTGCCCGACCTGCCGATGACCATCTGGTGCGACGAGGATACGCCGCTGATCTGGGGCGAGGTGGTGCGCCGCGCCGGGGGGCTGGCGCTGGACCAGAAGATCCAGGGCGCCTTCGACGTGCTGGCCCGGGTAATGACGGAGGCCGGCATGCGCCGCTTCCGCGCCTACCTCAAGGACCACCCCGGCCTGCCGGAGATGCAGAAGCGCAAGGTCATGGCCGCCTTCTGGGCGCGCTACCCGCGCGAGGAGGCCATCGTCGAGGAATGCGCCCTGCCCGGCTGGGACGCGGCGCTGATCGAAGAGCTGACGCAGGCCTACGACGAGGATGTCGAGGCGATCGCCGCGTTGCCCGGCGTGCGGGTGATCCTGCCCTAGGGGGCGGCGCGGGCGAATTGCGTGGCAACCCTTCGCCGGAGGCGGAAAGTCGCCCGACGCGCTCCGCCGGAAGTGCCGCCTTCGCTAGGACGCGACCGGCCTCCCCTCCGGCCGGGCCGCGCGTATTCGGATCGCCCCGTCGAGTCAGTCGCGCCCAAGGCGATGCCGCGCGGGTGGTGCGTTTTCCGCCGGAATTGCCATTCTCCTCGCTGTGCGCCTACTCCTGCCCGGCGATGATGCCCAAAGCAGGCGTCTCGCATCGCTCCCGCAACCTCGCCGCTCCCCCGCAACGGCCACAGCCACGCGCCCACAGCGACCCGCCACCGCACACCTTCCTTCACCGGCGCTCCCTGCCCCCGCCGCCCCCGGCCTTTCGGCTTGACCTCGCCCGCTGCGCTGCCGAAAACCGGGCCATGACATCCGCGACCCTCCACATCGACCTGAACGCGCTGACCGCCAACTGGCAGGCGCTCGACCGCATGAGCCGCGCCGAAACCGGCGCCGTGGTCAAATGCGACGGCTATGGCCTGGGGGCGGAGCGGGTGGCCCGCACCCTGGCCCGCGCCGGGGCGCGCAAGTTCTTCGTCGCGCTGGCCGAGGAAGGCGCCGCCCTGCGCGCCGCCCTGGGGCCGGGGCCGGAAATCTACGTCTTTTCCGGGCACATGCCGGGCGACACCGACATGATCGGCGATCTGCACCTGGTGCCGATGATCAATTCCATCGACCAGATGCTGCGTCACGTCGAGGCGCTGCCCGGCACGCCCTTCGGCGTCCAGCTGGACACCGGCATGAACCGCCTGGGGATGGAGCCCGCCGAATGGGCGGCGCTGCGCGACATCGCCCTGCAGCAAAGCCCGGCGCTGATCATGTCGCACCTTGCCTGCGCGGACGAGCCCGACCACCCGATGAACGCGGCGCAGCTCGACAGCTTTCTGCAGATGACCGACGGCATCGACGCGCCGCGCTCGCTGGCCGCCACCGGGGGGATCCTGCTGGGCCCCGACTATCACTTTGACGTGACGCGCCCGGGCATCGGCCTTTACGGCGGGCGGCCCTTCGATGCGGCGCAGCCCGTGGTCACGCTGGACGTGCCGGTGATCCAGGTGCGCGAGCTGACGGCCGGCGAGACGGTCGGCTACGGCAACGAC
Organism: Paracoccaceae bacterium; assembly: GCA_052031355.1. GTDB lineage: Bacteria > Pseudomonadota > Alphaproteobacteria > Rhodobacterales > Rhodobacteraceae > JBPEXR01. The sequence continues at coordinate 3,543 of JBPEXR010000549.1, read as the reverse complement.
TGGACCGCGCCCGAGCCCTGCCGCATCGCCACCATCGCCGCCGGCTACGGCGACGGCGTGATCCGGGCGATGGGCCCGAAAACCGAGGTCTTCGCCGGCGATCAGCCCTGCCCCGTGCGCGGGCGCATCTCGATGGACCTGATCGGCGTCGATGTCACGCATCTGCCCGAGGTGCCCTCGACCCTGCGCCTGCTGGGACCGGAGCAGGGAATCGACCGCCTGGCGGACAACGCCGGCACCATCGGCTACGAGATTCTGACCGCGCTTTCGGGCGCGCGCCACACCCGCAGGTATCGCGGATAGGCCACAGTCCGGCGCGAAGGGCGCTGTGACCTCATTGCCCCACACGGATGCGCGGCATTCGTGCTACACTTGGACTCGGGGCAATCATGCAGGTGGTCGTAGGTGGAACTTTCCATGCTGCGCGGGATTTTGCCTAGGCGAGCGATGCTCGGCTAGAGGGGAATCACGATGCACGATATCAAGGCGACTTTGAAGATTTTGCAGAACATGTTCAGCCAGTTGGCCATGTCTCTGCTCGTGGCGGCCGCGATCGGCCTGATCGGTTACACCATACTTTCCGCGCTTGGATTCGTGCCCTGGGTTCAGTTCCCGCTGCAGTTCGGGGACCAGATCTATCCCAAGGCCGGCCCGGTCGTGCAACTGGGCGTGACGGTTCTCTTCGCTTCGCTGCTGTTCTTTCTGCCCACCGCCGCGCGCACCATGCGGCTGGAGGCCTCGCACCGCCGGTTCCAGATCGGGATGGAGGACGTGGGCCGCGCCTATGCCGCCTGCCATGCCGCCGACCGCAAGGGCGCCTTCAAGCTGAGCCATGAGTTCGACGCCATCAAGGAACGGCTCGCCTACCTGCGCGACCACCCCGACCTGGCCGAGCTGGAGCCCGACGTGCTGGAAGTGGCCGCGCAGATGTCCTTCGTCAGCCGCGACCTGGCCGAGACCTACTCGGACGAGAACGTCGCCCGCGCCCGCCGCTTCCTGCAGGAACGCCAGGAGGAGATCGAGCGCTTCAACGAGGTGATCGACGAGGCCAAGGAAAAGGCGAACGAGATCCGCAACTGGGCCTACCGCGTCAAGCTGGACGAGGATGTCGCCCGCTCCGAGCTGCAGCGCCTGCGGGCCGAGCTGATGGAGGCGGTGCCGGAGCTTTTCGCCCCGGTCCCGGTGCAGGGCGACACCCCGCCCGAGCCGGAGCCCAGCGACGACGGCCGGCTGGTGCACCTGCGCACCGCGGCCGAGTAACGTCGCGAGGCGCGCTGCCCCACCCTCAGACCATCTGGCGCGCACCGCAACGTGGCCCCTCCCTGCAAAGGGAGGGGTCTTTTCTTTGGCGCGCACCCGTCTGGCCCGTGCGGCCTGCATCGCCCCGGGGCGGCCGGGTCGCGTAAGGCCAGCCCCCTGCCCCCGCGGCGCGGCTTGCGCCGGCGCGCCGCCTCGGGCATTCACGGGGGCATGGCGAAAACCAAGACCTTCCTCTGCGCGGCCTGCGGCAATGTCACCTCCAAGTGGTCGGGCCGCTGCGAGGGCTGCGGCGAGTGGAACACGATCTCCGAGGATGCGGGCCTGTCCTCGGCCGGGCCGGCCAAGAAGACGCTGGGCGGCAGCCGCGGCAGCCCCGTCACGCTCAGCGATCTTTCCGCCCGCGAGACCCCGCCGCCGCGCACCACCGCCGGCCTGGCGGAGTTGGACCGCGTGCTGGGCGGCGGGCTGGTGCCCGCCTCGGCGATCCTGGTGGGGGGCGATCCGGGCATCGGCAAATCGACGCTGCTTCTGCAGGGCGCCGCCGCCTTCGCCCGCGCCGGCCTCAAGACCGTCTATGTCTCCGGCGAGGAAGCCAGCGCCCAGGTGCGGATGCGCGCGCAGCGGCTGGGCCTGGCCGACGCCCCCGTGCAACTGGCGGCAGAGACCAACCTGCGCGACATCCTGACCACGCTGGAGGCCGAGCGGCCGCAGCTGGCGATCATCGACTCGATCCAGACCATGTGGGCCGACAACGTCGAAAGCGCGCCCGGCTCTGTCTCCCAGGTGCGGGCGGCGGCGCATGAGCTGACGAGCTTTGCCAAGCGCCGCGGCGTCTCGGTGATCCTGGTGGGCCATGTCACCAAGGAAGGCCAGATCGCCGGCCCGCGCGTGGTCGAGCACATGGTCGATACCGTTCTCTACTTCGAGGGCGAGCGGGGCCACCAGTTCCGCATCCTGCGCGCGGTCAAGAACCGCTTCGGCCCCGCCGACGAGATCGGCGTCTTCGAGATGACGGGCCGCGGCCTTGCGGAAGTGGGCAACCCCTCGGCCCTTTTCCTGTCCGAACGGGGCACGCCAAGCGCCGGATCGGTGGTCTTCGCCGGGATCGAGGGCACGCGCCCGGTGCTGGTGGAGATCCAGGCCCTGGTCGCCCCCTCGCCGCACAGCCAGCCGCGGCGCAGCGCCGTGGGATGGGACAGCGGGCGGCTGTCGATGATCCTGGCAGTGCTGGAGGCGCGCTGCGGCATCCCCTTCACCGGGCTTGATGTCTACCTGAACGTGGCGGGCGGGCTGAAGGTCTCGGAACCCGCGGCGGACCTGGCGGTGGCGGCGGCGCTGCTGTCCGCGCGCGAGGATTCGGCCCTGCCGGCCGAGACCGTCGTCTTCGGCGAAATTTCCCTCTCCGGCGCGCTGCGCCCGGTCAGCCAGATGGAAAACAGGTTGAAAGAGGCCCGAAAACTTGGTTTCACCTCGGCCATCGTGCCCCGCGGCGGCAAGGCCCCGCCGGACGCGGGCCTGGCCTTGACCGGGCTGGACGATTTGGCCGCCTTCGTGGGCGAGGTTATCGGCGCGGGCTAGCCGCACAACGTTGAGCGAGGACCATGAACGGATTTACCTATATCGACGGCGTCGTGGCGCTTGTCATCGTGCTTTCGGCGCTTCTGGCCTATTCGCGCGGGTTCGTCCGCGAGGCGATGGCGATTGCCGGCTGGATCGCGGCGGCCTTCCTGGCCTTCATCTTCGCCCCGCAGGTCGAGCCGCTGGTCAAGGAAATCCCGGTGATCGGCGAGTTCATCGCCGACAGCTGCGAGCTGTCGATCATCGCCGCCTTCGCCATCGTCTTCGCCCTGGCGCTGGTGATCGTGTCGCTTTTCACGCCGCTTTTCGCCTCGCTGGTGCAGCGCAGCGCCCTGGGCGGCCTGGACCAGGGGGTCGGCTTCGTCTTCGGCGTGGTGCGCGGCATCATCCTGGTGGCGGTGGCCTTCTTCGTCTACGACACGATGTTCGCCACCCAAAGCGTTGCGGCGATCGACCAGTCCCGCTCGGCCCGGGTGTTCGAACAGATGACCGGCCAGATCGAGGATCGCGATCCCGAAGCCGCCCTGGGCTGGATCACCACCCAGTACGAACAGCTGGTCGGCACCTGCGACGCGGGCTAAACATCACCGCCAGCCAGACCACCAAGGCGCCCCGCGGGGCGCCTTTTTCGTTCAGGGGCAAGACCTAGCGCGCGATCACCAGGTCGGCGCAGAGCCCGCCCAGATCCTCGCTTTGCGAGAGGCG
>JBPEXR010000548.1:0-2426 GCA_052031355.1 Paracoccaceae bacterium | reverse complement strand
CGGAAGGTGCAGGGAGATCGCCGCTTCCGGCCCGCCCAGCGGCGGCCAGTCGGCGATGGCCCCGGTCAGGGCGCGGCCCAGCCGGGCGGGGGAGAGGGCGCTGACCGGGTTGCCCGCCGCCACCGCCGGCACCAGCGCGTCGAGGGCCAGAACCCGGCGGCGGCGCGGGTCGGCCAGATCGCCCAGGCCCGCCGCCGCGGCGCGCGCCAGCTCCTCCTCCGTGAGGGGGCGGCGCGCCATGACCACGTCCGCCTCGTCGGCCAGCAGGTCGGCCAGGCCCTCGGCCGTGTCGGTGAGGCGCATCTCGAACCGCGCCACCGTCTGGCCGGCCTCGTCCGCCAGCTCGTAGGCGATGCGGTCCGGAGCGGGGGCGCTGCGCGTCGCCTCCAGCCCGCTGCGGGTGGCGAAAGCCTCGACCAGCGCCGGCAGCAGCACGGCGCCGATGGCGCGGCTGCCGGAAAATCGCAGCCGGGCGACGAAATTGGTCAGGTCCGGGCAGCCCGGCCCTTCGCAGCGCACGCCGGAGCTGTCGACGGTCATCTCGCCATAGACGGTCTCGACCCGGTAGAACCGCCCGTCGAAGCCCAGCAGCGTGCCGTCGAGGCGCACCGCGCCGTCGGGGGCCGTCAGCGTGACGTCCTGCGCCGCCGCCGCGCGGGCCAGCGCCCAGACGAAAAGTGCGGCGAAAATCGCCGCACGCCAGACCGCTCGAAGCGTCATGTGGTTCCTCGGGTGACCCTACCTTGCGGCGATTGTCAGGTCTTCCAGGAGGTTTTTCAACACCAGAAAGTCGCCCGCCGCGTCGCAGTCCGGCATGAACAGGTCGACGTCGCGCACGCGCTGGCCGAAGGCGCCGCGGTGCTCCAGCGTCTGGGCGCTGATCTCGGTGCCGCAGTTCTCGGGCGTCACGGCCGCTTCCACCGACAGGGCGATGCGTCCGGCGGCGGGGGAGGCGGCGCGCGGGTAGGTGTAGACCTGCGCCAGCCGCGGCTGTTCGACCTGCGGGGCGCCTAGGGCGGTGACGAAGCCCCGGGCGTTGCCCGGCGCGCGCGGCGCCTCGGCCCAGACGTGGCCTTGCGAGAAGTAGGCCGCGCCGAATTCCAGGGCGTGCAGCTCCAGCCCGGCGCTGCCCTGCCATTGCAGCGCGACGCGGTCGTAGCGCGCCAGCGCCGGCACGTCGAGCGTGGTGACCGCGCCTTCGCCGCTGTCGAAAGCGGCGATGAAGACGGCCTTTTGCGCCATGGCGGGCACGCCGATTTCCAACGTGCCGGAGGCATCGGTCATCTCGGTGAACATCAGCCCGTTGTGGTGCAGCGTCACCGCGCGTTCCGGCAGGCAGGGCGCCTTGAGGCTTAGCGCCACCATGGCGGCGGCGCGGGTTTCGGCCTGCAGGTTGATGGTGCAGGCGACCTCGGCCTCGTCGTCGATCGGCAGGCCGCCCTCGGCCACGGTGGCGTCGCGGCGCAGGGGGGCGGGCAGGGCGCTGGGCGCGGCCCGTTCGAAGTGCGGCGCGGGGGCGGCGGCCACCGGCTCGACCTGCGACAAATCGAGGGAGAGGGCGGGCTCCTCGGCCGGTTGCATCAGCGTGGTGTCGAGGCCGCCGAGCGGGACGAGCGTGCCAAGATCGGCGGTCACGCGCGGCGCGACGGCGCCATCCGCTGCCGCATCGGCGGCGGGGGCCCAGGCGGGTGCGCCGGCCTGCGCCTGGTCCAGAGCCGGCTTCGGCGCCTCGGCCTGCGGGGCGGGCGACTGGGGCGCGGCCACGGGGGCCTCGGCGCTGGCGCCCGGGGCGGGATCGTAGCGGACGTCGTGGGTCGAGGTGGCCTGCATCACGTAGCCGATGCCCAGCGCGGCGGCGAGGGTGCCGCCGGCCAGGACCAGACGTTGCCTGCTTAGCTTTTCTGCCATGTCTGCCTCCATGTGCCCTTCCGGGCCTTGCAGGTAAACTGGCAATCAAACGTGGCGGCGATACGGCGCGCCGTGGGAGTCATTCTGACACCTTTCTGACCTTTTGACGCGGGGGCGCCAGGTCAGGCGAGGCGGCCGTGGCAGTGCTTGAACTTGCGGCCCGAACCGCAGGGGCAGGGGTCGTTCCGGCCCGGGTTGCCCCAGCTGGCGGGATCGTTCTCGTCGAAGCCCGCGACCGCGCCGCCCGAAGGTCCGGCGGGCGCCTCGTCGCGCGCCTCGGGGGGCACGGGCGTCTCGGCGGCCTCGGCGGCGCGCTGCATCTCGCGCTGCTGCTGGGCGAGCTGGGCCATCATGGCCTTCTGCTCTTCCTCCGACATCGGCTGGATGCGGCTCAGCTTCTGCGTCACCTCGGCGCGCAGGCTGTCGAGCATGGATTCGAAGAGCTGGAACGCCTCGTTCTTGTACTCGTTCAGCGGGTCGCGCTGGGCGTAGCCGCGGAAGCCCACGACCGAGCGCAG
>JBPEXR010000547.1:0-4703 GCA_052031355.1 Paracoccaceae bacterium | reverse complement strand
CTGACCGCGCCTGCCTATGCGCCGCGCCTGCGCGCCCAGGCGGTCCGGCTGGAGGTGCGCGACTGGGGCCCGGGGATCGAGGCGCGCCACCTGCCGCGCCTGACCGAGCGGTTCTACCGCGCCGACAGCCACCGCAGCCGCGCCCTGGGCGGCACCGGGCTGGGGCTGGCCATCGTCAAGCACATCGTCGGGCGCCACCGCGGCCGGCTGGAGGTGGAAAGCACGCCGGGGCAGGGGGCCTGTTTCGCCGTTCTCCTGCCGCTCGCCGGCCCGGAGGCCGCGCCCGCGCAAGGGGGCTGAGCCTCGGCCCCGGGGCGGTTTTGCGCGCGCGGACCTTTTCTGTCATACAGCCGTTACATCGGTGTCACAAAAGCATCGCGGCGCACCGATACCACCCGCCGCGAGACCGCAGATTTGCCGGTCCCCTGAAACGAGGAGCTTTCCGAATGTATCTTGTGAAACTGACCGCCACCTCCGCCGCCGCGCTGACGCTGGCCGCAGGCGCCGCGCAGGCCCGCGACAACGTGCAGGTCGCCGGCTCGTCCACGGTGCTGCCCTATGCCTCGATCGTGGCCGAAGCCTTCGGCGAGAACTTCGACTTCCCGACCCCGGTGGTCGAATCGGGCGGCTCCTCCGCCGGGCTGAAGCGGTTCTGCGAGGGCACCGGCGAGAACACGATCGACATCGCCAACGCCAGCCGCAAGATCCGCGAGAAGGAGATCGCCGCCTGCGCCGAGGCCGGCGTGACGGAGATCATCGAGGTGCGCATCGGCTATGACGGCATCGTCTTTGCCAGCCAGATCGACGGGCCGGACTTCACCGCCTTCGAGGCCGAGGATTGGTACAAGGCGATGGCCGCACAGGTCCCGCAGGACGGCGCCATGGTCGAGAACCCCTATACCACCTGGGCCGAGGTGAACCCCGACCTGCCCGACGTGGAGATCGCCGCCTTCATCCCCGGCACCAAGCACGGCACCCGCGAAGTCTTCGAGGAGAAGGTCCTGCTGGAGGGCTGCGAGGCCACCGGTGCCACCGAGGCCATGGCCGAGGCCGGCATGGACGAGGACGCGATCGAGCAGGCCTGCATGAAGGTGCGCGCCGATGGCCGCGCGGTGGACATCGACGGCGATTACACCGAGACGCTGGCCCGCATCCAGTCGAACCCCGAGGGCGTCGGCGTCTTCGGCCTGTCGTTCTACGAGAACAACACCGACTCGCTGAAGGTCGCCACCATGGGCGGGGTCGAGCCCAGCACCGAGACCATCGCCTCGGGCGAATACCCGGTCTCGCGCCCGCTCTACTTCTACATCAAGAAGGCGCACCTGGGCGTGATCCCCGGCCTGCAGGAGTTCGCCGAGTTCTTCGTCGCCGACGAGATCGCCGGCCCGGACGGCCCGCTGGCCGAATACGGCCTCGTCTCCGACCCGGAGCTGGCCGCCACGCAGGAAGCCGTGGCAAACGGCACGGTGATGGGCCAGTAACCGCTGAAGCGTGACGATGAAGTCCGGCCTTGTCGCCGGGCTTCATCCCTTTTATCCCCGCCCCGACGCTGAATGGGAGAGAACATGCCCCTGTCTTGGCTGCTTCTGATCCTCGCCGGGCTGACCGTGGCGGGGTTCTGGCTTGGGCGCCGCCGGGCGCTGCACGACGCGGGCGGGGACGTGCGCGCCCTGCATTCGCTGCCGGTCTACTACGGCGCCAACGTGGCGCTTTCGGCCCTGGTCGCCGCCTCGGGCGTGCTGGTCCTGTGGCTGATCGCGCAGCCGCTGGTGATCGACGCGCGGGTCGCCGCCTCGCTGGGCGAGGCCGCCATCGGCGACAGCACCCGCGCGCTGGTGATGACCGACGTCCGCCGCCTGGCCGAGGGGCTGGAGCTGGCACGGGCCCGCGGGCTGGACCCCGCCGCGCTGCAGGCCGCGGACATGGGCGATCTGATGTCGACGCTGGGCCTTGCGCTGGGGTCCGAGATCTCGCCCGAGGCGCTGGAGGCCGCGCGCCGCTACGCCGCGCTGTCGCGCACCGGGCAACTGCTGATGACCATCGCGGTCCTGGGTGTGGCGCTGGCCGGCTTCTTCTGGGCGCTGCGCGAGAGCCGCGCCGATTTCCGTGCCCGCACCCGCGTCGAGTCGGGCGTGCTGGTGCTGCTGGCCGCCGGCGCCTCGATCGCCGTGCTGACGACGCTGGGCATCATCCTGTCGCTCGTCTTCAACACCATCGAGTTCCTGCGTCTCTACCCGGCGTCCGAGTTCTTCTTCGGCACCACCTGGCAGCCCAGCTTCGGCGGCGGCTCGGAGCTGGGCATCCTGCCGCTGCTCTGGGGCACGCTCTACATCTCCGTCATCGCGCTGGCGGTCTCGGTGCCCATCGGCATCTTCGCGGCGATCTACCTGGCGGAATACGCGACCCCCGCGGTGCGCGGCATCGCCAAGCCGCTGCTGGAGGTGCTGGCCGGCATTCCGACCATCGTCTACGGCCTTTTCGCCCTGCTGACGGTCGGGCCGCTGCTGATGCAGATCTTCGGCGACGACGGGCTGGGCTGGATGCAGGCGGGCACCGCGGTGATGACCGCGGGCCTTGTCATGGGCATCATGCTGATCCCCTTCGTCAGCTCGCTGAGCGATGACATCATCAACGCGGTGCCGCAGGCGCTGCGCGACGGCTCCTACGGGCTGGGCGCCACCAAGTCCGAGACGATCCGCCAGGTGGTGCTGCCCGCGGCGCTTCCGGGCATCGTCGGCGCGGTGCTGCTGGCCGCCAGCCGCGCCATCGGCGAGACGATGATCGTGGTGCTGGGCGCGGGTGCCGCCGCGCGCCTGTCGATGAACCCCTTCGACGCCATGACCACGGTGACGGCGAAGATCGTCAGCCAGCTGACGGGCGATGCGGACTTCGCCTCGCCCGAGGCGCTGGTGGCCTTCGCGCTGGGGATGACCCTCTTCGTCATCACGCTGGGGCTGAACGTCATCGCCCTGTGGGTCGTGCGCCGCTACCGGGAGCAATACGAATGAGCGATCTGACCACCCCCGGCAGCGCCACGCCGCGCGCGCATCAAGCCAGCTCGCTGCTGCAGGCCGACGCGCGCACGCGCCGCCGCAACCGCGCCGAAGGCCGGTTCCGCATCTACGGGCTGGCCGCCATCGGCATCGGGCTGCTGTTCCTGGTGCTGCTGCTGGGCGCGATCATCAACAACGGCGCCGGCGCCTTCCGCCAGACCTTCATCGAGGTGCCCGTCTTCCTCGACCCCGCCAAGCTGGACAAATCCGGCGAGCGGGACATCGAGGCGATCAAGAAGGTCTCTACCTTCGGCTACGCGCCGCTGGTCGAGGGCGGGCTGGCGCAGGTGCTGGAAGAGCAGGGCATCGCCTCGCCCTTCGAAAAGCAGAAAGAGCTGAAGAAGCTCGTCTCCGCCTCGGCGGCGGCGCAGATCCGTGACCGGGTGATCGACCGGCCGGAGTTGATCGGCCAGACGGTGACCTTCCGCCTTCTCGCCTCCAGCCGGGTGGACGGCTACCTGAAGGGCCGGGTCGCACGCGCCGACGTGACGCGCGACAAGAACATCTCGCCCGAGCATCTGGACCTTGTCGATGCGCTGCGCGAAGCCGGCGTGGTCGAGATGGGGTTCAACATGGACTTCATCACCGGCGCCGACGCGAGCGACAGCCGCGCCGAACAGGCCGGGATCGGGGTGGCGGCGCTTGGCTCGCTGTTCATGATGCTGGTGGTGCTGGCCCTGGCGCTGCCCATCGGCGTCGCCGCCAGCATCTACCTGGAGGAGTTCGCGCCCAAGAACCGCTGGACCGACCTGATCGAGGTGAACATCTCGAACCTCGCCGCCGTGCCCTCGATCGTCTTCGGCATCCTGGGTCTTGCGGTCTTCATCCAGTTCGCCGACCTGCCGCAATCGGCACCGCTGGTGGGCGGGCTGGTGCTGACGCTGATGACCCTGCCGACGATCATCATCTCGACCCGCGCGGCGCTGAAATCGGTGCCGCCCTCGATCCGCGACGCGGCGCTGGGGGTCGGGGCCTCGAAGATGCAGGCGGTCTTCCACCACGTCCTGCCGCTGGCCATGCCCGGCATCCTGACGGGCACGATCATCGGGCTGGCGCAGGCGCTGGGGGAAACCGCGCCGCTGCTGCTGATCGGCATGGTGGGCTATGTGGCCACCAACTACCCCGACGGGCTGGCCTCCGGCTTCATGGATCCGAACTCGGCCATGCCGGCGCAGATCTACGAATGGGCCAAGCGCGCGGACCCGGCCTTCTACGAACGGGCCTGGGGCGGTATCATCCTGCTCCTGGTCTTCCTTCTGAGCATGAACATCATCGCGGTGATCCTGCGCCGCCGCTTCGAGCGGCGCTGGTGACGGAGACAGCCATGAACGAGAACACGACCCTTCCCGCCCAGGACGCCGCCGCACCGCAGGCCGAAGACGCGCCGGCCAAGATGTCGGCCCGCGGCGTGCAGGTCTTCTACGGCGACACGCACGCGATCAAGGACGTGGACGTCGATATCGCCGACAAGACCGTGACCGCCTTCATCGGCCCCTCGGGCTGCGGCAAGTCCACCTTCCTGCGCTGCCTGAACCGGATGAACGACACCATCGACATCGCCCGGGTCGAGGGCACGATCCTTCTGGACGGCGAGGATATCTACGACCGCCGCGTCGATCCGGTGCAGCTGCGCGCCAAGGTCGGCATGGT